>JAJZYA010000058.1 GCA_021806285.1 bacterium
GTCAGCAGCCATTAAAACGGGATAGTTGAAGAGTCCAACACTTAAATTTTTATTATTTAAGGATTTATCTTTAAATTGGGTCATTCTTGATAGTTCGCCGAAACCACTAAAGCACCCTAAAATCCAAGCTAGCTCTGAATGAGCACTTACAAAGCTTTGGCGATAAATATGTACATTTGGATTATCTAGAGGAAGTCCGGCTGCAACAAAAAACTTTAAGTGATTAATTGTATTGTTATATAAATCTAGATAATTTATTTCAGTAGTTATGCTGTGTAGATCTGGGATAAAAAGATGTATATCGTATTGACTAGAGGTGTCATTTGATCTCTTAATTATTGGCAAGATTGCGCCAAAATAATTCCCAATCGTAATCTTATTGTTAGATCTGATTCCCGTTAATATTACTTCTCTCATCTAGGTATTATACCTTAAAAAGAATTAATAAATATACAATAGTTATATTATCGTTTAGTAAACTGTCTCTTTTTTCGAGCCCCTAAAAGACCAAATTTCTTTCTTTCTTTTTCTCTAGGATCTCTTTTAAGTAGACTGGCTCTTTTTAGGGTTTGCTTATAGTCAGGATTTAATTGTATTAAACATTTAGCTATACCTAGTGTAATTGCATCCGCTTGACCAACAGGACCACCGCCGTATGTCAATATATCTATGTTATATTTATTAGTTAAGTCTAATGCCATAAAAGGTCTATTTAGGCGATTTAGAATATATTTTGAATCTTTAAAATATTCATTTGAAGGCTTGGAATTTATAGTAATATTACCGGTGCCAGAAGTTAGTTTGACTTTAGCAGTTGAACTTTTTCTTCTACCAATTGCAAAGAAATAATCGTTTTTAGCCATTATTTGATATCCTCTAATTTAATTTCAATAGGTTTTTGAGCTTCGTGCTTATGAGAATCGTCTTTGTAGATTCGAAGTCTAATAAGACGTTCATCTCTTAATTTATTTACGGGTAGCATTCCTCTTACGGAATGGAAAATAACTTTTGTTGAATCTTTTTCCATTTGTTCCTTAAGTGTTGCTTCTTTTAAGCCACCTGGATAGTGTGAGTGATGGTAGTATTTTTTCTGAACAGGCTTATTCTTACCAGTTGTTATGATTTTATCGCTATTAATAACGATTACATGATCACCAGTGTCTACATGCTTTGTAAAGATTGGCTTATTCTTACCAAGTAAAAGTTTAGCGACAGCACTAGATAATCTTCCAAGGTTTTGATCCTTAGCATCAATGATATACCACACTCTTTTAACATCGGTTTTTTTGGCAGAGTAAGTCTTCATTATTTGGTCTCCTTAGAGCTAGTTTTTTTAGCGACTGAGGTTTTAGTTTGAGATACGGGCTTATTCTTTGCTCCTTCAGCCGATTTTTTAGCACTTGCTTTTTGAGCTGGCTCTTCTTTAGATTCGCTGACTTTGCCCTTTATATCGTCCACAAAACTGATGCTTGCCATTTCACTATTATCTCCACGTCTAGACTGTAATTTATTTATTCTTAAATACCCACTATTACGGGTCTTTAATTTAGGAGCAATCTCGTCGATTAATTTATGTGCACTTTCAAGTGTCTGTAATTTAGAGATGATAATTCTTCTATTATGAAGATCGCCTTTTTTAGCCTTAGTGATTAATTTTTCAACGTATGGCAGTGTTTCTTTGGCTTTAGGTAGCGTTGTTGTAATAGATTCATATTTAATCAAAGAATCAGCCAAACCCTTAATAAGAGCTCGTCGTTGATCTCTTTCTCTATGTAGCTTACGACCTTGATATCCGTGACGATGCATTTTTAAAGCTCCAACTCCGCTAATTTATCCTTTACTTCATCTAGAGCCTTAGAACCAAAGCCTTTTAAGTCCTTTAGTTCAGCATCGTTTAATGAGAATAAATCTTTAATTGTATAAATTTCGTTGTTGATTAAAGCATTCGTAGTCCTAGCAGATAAGTTTAGATCTTCAATTGATGTATTTAAAAGTGTGTTATCCTCGCCACTATTGCTGCTTGATTCAATTGTGTCATCTAATTCGCTTTCATTTACTAAACTCTCGCCCTGAGGAACAGTAGTGTTACCAGCTAAAGCGGTATATTGATTTACTAATATGGCACTAGCTTCTTCAAATGCTTCTCTTGGACTTATGGTACCGTCAGTATTAACACTAATAATAAGTCGATCTAAATCGGTCACTTGTCCGACACGAGTATTTTCAACTTTATAACGTACTCTTGTTACGGGACTAAAAATAGCATCTAAAGCAATCATATCAGAAGGTTTTTTATTAGTAGTTTCTTCGATCGTTCGATATCCTCGTCCAACTTCAATTATGATGTCGGCAACAAATTTAGTTTTAGGATCATCGATAGTAGCTATTAGATGATTAGGGTTAACTATCTCAACGTCAGCATTTACCTTAATGTCCTTAGCTAAAATTGGTCCAGAACCACTTTTTTCTATTCTCAGGTTCTGATTTTCAGTTCCATATACTTTAAATTTGACACCCTTAAGATTCATCATTATATCCACGATATCTTCTTTAATACCTTTTAAATCGGTAAATTCATGAGTTGATCCCTCGATTTTAAAGGAAGTGATGGCAGCTCCGGAAATACTGGAAAGTAAAACTCTTCTTAAGGAATTTCCTAAAGTCATTCCATAACCACTGTGTAAAGGCTCAATTGTGAAAGTAGCGCTTGTATCGCTATGGTCATCTACCTTTACTATCCCCGGCGTATGAATTGTGTTAGACATATTATTTGCTCCTCCTTATCGTGAATAATATTCAACTATTAATTGTTCGTTAATATCTAATTCGGCATTATCCCTAATTGGGTTTGTATTGACATCTATTTCAAATTTTTTGCGGTTAACCTTGATCCAAGCTGGTATATCGGTGGGCGTAGGTGATAATTCATCTATATTTTTAAAATATGAATTAGATTGGCTATGTGCTCTTAATACAATTTTATCGCCAGCCTTAACACGAATGGAAGGAATATCTACTCTTCTACCATTTAATAAGAAATGACCATGGCTAACTAATTGTCGGGCTGCCCTACGACTAGGAGCAAAACCAGCTCGATAAACCGTATTGTCTAATCTTCTTTCTAGAAAAATAAGTAGGTTTTCTCCGGATTGACCTTCACTTTTAATAGCTTCTTTCATAAGGTTTGAAAATTGTTTTTCAAGTAAGCCGTAAAGTCTCTTAACCTTTTGTTTTTCTCGAAGTTGAATTTGATACTGACTGCCACGACTGTGAAACTGTCTAGTGTTAGTTTTTTGACCAGGTAGGGCAGTTCTTTTAACTAGGGCTTTATGAGCTTTTGGATGCAGGGCATATCCTTCCCTTCGGCTCATTTTTACGATTGAAGATAATTCACGGGCCATTTTATACTCTCCTAGCTTTCTTAGGTCTTACTCCACCATGAGCTACGCCAGTTACGTCAGTTAAGGTGTCTACAAATATTTCGAGATTTCCGAGGGTTCGAACAGCTGCATCTCGTCCTAAGCCAACTCCTTTAATGAAGACGTCAGCTTTAGATAATCCGTATTGTGATTTAGCTAATTGTCCAGCCTTTTCGGTTGCTACTTGGGATGCATAAGCAGTTCCTTTTTTGGAGCCCCTAAATCCACATGCTCCAGCGCTGCTCGCACTCAATAGATTACCGTGCTCGTCTGTAAAACTAATAATAGTATTATTGAAGCTTGCGTAAATATGTACTTGACCTTTTGAAACGCTTTTTTTAGCTTTCTTCTTCTTAGATTTTGGTGCTGATGTTGTTTTATTCTCTGCCATAAATTAATTTCCTTTAGGTTTTAGAAGCTGTCTTCTTAGCCGTTCCTCCAATAGTTACTCTTTTACCTCTTCGAGTTCGAGCATTGGTTCTTGTACGTTGTCCTCTAGTTGGAAGATTAGATGAATGTCTGATACCTCGATAAGATTTAATATCCTTTAATCTTTTAATATTCCCA
>JAJZYA010000059.1 GCA_021806285.1 bacterium
ATTAAGGAAAAAAGTTGAAGCTATTAATGCTTTAGCACCTAAGTATCAAAGTTTAAGTTCAAAACAACTTCAAGCTCAAACAGATATTCTAAAGAAGAGACTGAAAAAAGAAACCTTAGACGATATTCTCCCAGATGCATTTGCTGTAGCAAGAGAAGCTGCCAATTTAACTCTAAAGCAACGACATTTCGATGTCCAACTAATTGGTGGGGTGGTATTACACGAAGGAAATGTAGCAGAAATGAAAACTGGTGAAGGTAAAACTCTTGTTGCTACCTTGCCGGTGTATTTAAATGCTTTGTCAGGAAAAGGAGTTCACGTTGTCACCGTAAACGAGTATTTGGCTCAAAGAGATGCTGGTTGGATGGGTCAGGTCTATCATTTTCTGGGACTTACTACGGGAGTTATAGTCGCCGAACAAAGCTATATCTATGATCCAAGTTTTACTAATAACGAACATAATGATCCACGTTTTCATCATTTAAGACCCTGCACAAGACAAGAAGCCTATCAAGCTGATATAACTTATGGAACTAATAATGAATTCGGCTTTGATTATCTAAGAGATAATATGGTTAGAGAAGTAGACCAATTAAGACAGAGAGATCTAAATTTTGCGATTGTTGACGAAGTAGACTCAATATTGATCGATGAAGCCAGAACGCCATTAATTATTAGTTCTCCAAGTGTAACAAGTGGATCTAGTTACGCCCAATTTTCAAAAATTGTCAGACAGCTTGTAAAAGATAAAGATTTTGAAACAGATGAAAAACGAAAAACTGTTATATTGACTGATTCGGGAGTTGAAAAGATTGAAAAGATATTAAATATCGACAATCTTTATGGGTCTGAAAATATTCGAACTATTTATCACTTGCAACAAGCCTTAAGAGCCCATGCATTATTTCATCGAGATAAGGATTATGTTGTTACCAAGGATGGAGAGGTAGTAATTGTTGATGAATTTACCGGAAGACTATTGGCCGGAAGAAGATATAGCGAAGGCTTACATCAAGCCTTAGAGGCTAAGGAAGGTGTAGAAGTTCAAGAAGAAAGTATGACTTTAGCTACGATATCTTTTCAGAATTACTTTAGGCTTTACGACAAGCTTTCTGGTATGACTGGAACTGCCATGACCGAAAGCGAGGAATTTCATCAAATATATAAACTTGATGTTATAGAAATACCTCCAAATAAAACTATCATAAGAGATGATAGACCAGATCGGATATATAAAAGTGAGCAGGGCAAATTTAAGGCGATCGTAAAAGAGGTTCAAGCATTACATACAAAAGGACAGCCAGTTTTGATTGGAACTGCTTCCATCGAAAAAAACGATTTACTAGGTAAGTTACTGGATAAGGCTAATATTCCTCACGAAGTATTAAATGCCAAAAATAACGAAAAAGAAGCGGCTATAATAGCTAAAGCTGGAGAAAAGGGCGCGGTTACCTTAGCTACCAATATTGCCGGTAGGGGAACTGATATTGTTTTATCGGAGGATGTAAAAGAACTGGGGGGACTATTTGTTTTAGGTAGTGAAAGACACGAATCTAGAAGAATAGATAATCAGCTTCGTGGTAGGTCTGGTAGACAAGGTGATCCTGGTGTTACTCAATTCTTTGTAAGCACCGAAGACGATCTAATGAGAATATTTGGTGGAGAGAGAATTGCGGCCGTAATGTCGACGTTAAAGGTGGCTGATGATACTCCTATTGAAAATCGGATGATCTCAAGATCTTTGGAAGCTGCTCAAAAAAGAGTGGAAGGCTATAACTTTGATCAACGAAAAAATGTCGTTCAATATGACGACGTTATGAATCGACATAGAAAAGCCACTTATGCTATGCGAAAAGAAATCCTTAAATCCGAGGACATAAGTAAAAGAATTAATATATTTATAGAAGAACAAGTAGCTTTGTTTGCGCATTCTCCTGAAATAACTTCAGATAATTTTGAAGATATTATTAAAGAAGTTTTCCCATTCAACGACAAAACCATCGATAAATTGTTTGACTCTAACGCTGAACTATTCGAAAAAGTTCTTCTAGAAGAAGCTAAAAAGCTTTACAAACAAAAGGAAGCTATTTTTGGAAGTGAAGCAATGCATAAGATAGTAGAACGTGGCATCTATCTTCAGGTACTAGATACTTTATGGATGCAACACCTTGAAAATATGGATCATCTAAGAGAAGGAATTCATTGGATGAGCGTTGGACAACAAGACCCTCTGGTTGAATATAGGAAGAGGGGGCAGTTGCTATTTGAAGCAATGCAGAATGAACTAAGATATGAAGTGTTAAGAACTCTTTATCATGCTGAACCAGTATCTGAAGATCAAATGAATCAAACAATGGAAACAGACCTTACTTTAGCAGCTAGAGGGTCTGTGGAAAATGCCAATCAAATTGTTGACAATCAGTCAGAATTTAACGAAAAAGACTTTAAGTCTGGTAATGCAAAACCTGTTAAAAAAAGAACCAACACAATTAAAAAAGCTAGAAAAAACGAACGTAAACGTAAAACCGTGGCCAAAAGACGTAAAAGGTAAATATGAAACATACTGTCAAAGAATTAGCACTTAAAAATGGGGCTAAAGGCTTAGTTATTAATGTGCCCGATGCTTTAGTTATGACTTTTAATATTAATTTTAGAGCTGGAGAATACTTGGTGCCAAAAAATAAATGGGAAATTCCGCATCTAATGGAACATGTATTGCTTGGAGCAAATGAATTAATACCTAGAGCAAGAGATTTTCACGCAGAATTAGAAAAAAATGGAGCATATAGTAATGCTTCGACCGGTATTTATGATATTGAATATGAAGCCGAATGTGCAGATTTTGAATGGGATAGAGTATTAGATCTTATGCTAATAGCAATATCTAAACCTTTATTTTTAGAAGATGAATATAAGGCAGAATTTGGTAATGTCAAAGAAGAGTTAGCTGCTAGGTCTAATAACCATTTTCGTAGATTAAGCCTAGAAATGCGTAAAGCAATTGGTTTTATTGCCAAGACGGATCAGGAGCGTATTAAATTAATGGACAATATTCAGATAGAAGATCTAGTTACACACTATCAAAAAACACATTTTACTTCGAATTTAAGATTTGTAATCGCCGGTAAAATAAATAACAAGAGACTTGAAGAAATGGTTCAAAAAATTGAAGAAATTAATCTTCCAAAAGGTAAAAAAAGATTTGATTTACCATCTGAAAAACTAAATATACCTAAAAAGCCTATATTTATAGTCAATAGAACTATAAATAATGTTTATTTTTATTTAGATACTTTTTTAGAACGCAGATTAAATATTTTAGAAACGGACTCACTTAGTTTATTGAATACATATCTAACCGAGACATTGCATTCTAAAATTATGGGGACTGCTCGAGAGAGAGGATTGTTGTACGACATGAGTTCCGGAATATCCTATTCCAAAGATGTTACTAATTGGTGGTTTGGAGCGCAATTATCTGAAGAGAATCTTAAACCATTGATTGAAATAATTATCAGCGAAATTTCTAAAGTTAGACGAGGTGGAATTAATTTAGACGATATAGAAGCAACCAAACAATATTTAATTGGAAGGTTCCAGAGATCTGCTCAAACTGTTATGGGTACCGCTATGGGTTATTTGTCTAGATATTTCTTTGATGAAGTCATAGATGATTATTATAAAATTCCAGAAAGAATTACTAATGTAACTAAAAAAGATATTGTGGACGTAGCAAATGCAATGTTTGAAGATAAGAAATGGTACTATGGAGCGCTAGGTAATAGTTCAATGAAGGAAGTAGAATCTACCAATCGTCAAATATCGGTCCTTTGGAATTAAAATGGAAGAAATATTAAAAAAGTTAAAACCTGTTCGAGACCAAATCGACCAGTTTTTTAAAAATCCCAACATAATTGCCAAAAAAAGAGAAA
>JAJZYA010000060.1 GCA_021806285.1 bacterium
GAATATCATTTATTTTATTAACTTCTTTTCGATCAAAATCTACACTACTTAAACGAGCCGATTTACCAGTCCTTTGTCGCATATAGGTTAGATAATTCCTTCTGACCTTACTTCTTTTAGTAACTTCAACTTTAACTACTAAAGGACTATGAAGAAGAAAGCTTTTTTCAACCCCAACACCACTCGCAATTCTTCGAACAGTTATTCTAGACATATGGCTTTTAGGCTGAGAAGTCTTAATAACTAATCCCTGAAATATCTGTATTCTTTCTTTGTTACCTTCTTTAATTTTTTGATGTACTTTAACAGTGTCACCACTGTGAACATCTACTACTGAAGGCTTAAAATACTTTTTAGTAATTTGGTCGATCATGCTATCCATATCCGATAGATTTTAACCTATATGAGCCTTTTAATCAAGACTTTTTATCTAAGGCCTAATTTATAAAAACAGTTTAATTAATATGAATTTACCTAACCAAAAAGCCTAAAGAATTCCTCAAGTGTTGTTTCGCCTTTTAATACTTTTAGCATTCCATCTTGGATCATGGTTAGGGTTCTATCTTGGAACGCAGCCTCTTCTATGTCTTTAGTACTTGGAGTGCGATTCGGATCGTTTAAAATTCTAGATAAATTATCGGTCATTAAAAACTGTTCTCGTACAGCTATTTGTCCCTGATATCCAAAGGGATTACTATCTGTTGCTACAGCTTTATAAATTTTAATATTATTGATATCGGGCTTTTCAATATTATCCGGTAACGAGTCAATAACTTCCCTGATTCTGGCTAATTCTTTTTCATTAGGCACATACTCTTGTTTAGTTTGATCATCTAACCTACGAACTAATCTTTGGGCCATAACCAATCTAATCGATGAAACAAATAAGGGATTTTGACCAATAATCTCATATAAACGACTAAGAGCACTTGCGGCGGATCCAGCATGGAATGTGGTCAGAACCAAATGTCCTGTTAAAGCCGCTTGAAGAGCTGTTTTAGCGGTCTCGTTATCCCTAATCTCACCAACCATCACAATATCAGGATCAAGCCTTAAGATCGCTTTTAACTTATCAGCAAATCCTTGATTAGCTTCTTTATCTTCTGGAGTTATAGATATTTGGGTAATGTCATTAAGCTGATATTCAACAGGATCTTCGATTGTAATAATCTTCCTTTGCTCGTTAGATAGAGCATTAATCATGGAATATAGGGTTGTAGTTTTTCCTGATCCAGTAGGTCCTACTACCATAACTAATCCTGAAGGTTTAGAAATTATATCTTCCAGAATTTTTCTTTCATAATCGTTAAGCCCTAAACGATCTAAGTTATACATATCCCTGTCCATATTAAAGAGTCTCATAACGACGTCCATAGAATTAATAGTTTGCACAGTTTCTAACCTCAGATTAACATCGACTTCTGCTCCAGTCGCCATTTTAACCTTCTGATAAATATGCCCTTGCTGAGGTTCTCTAGAGGAAGTAGAGATATTTCCAGCACTAGCAATGGCAGAAATCAATATACGATATTTATCATAGGAAAGATTTGCAATAGAGTGTAAAACTCCATCGATACGAAACCTGATTAAGACATTATCTTTTTTAGTTTCAATATGAATATCTGAAGCGTTTAATTTATGAGCCTGCTCTACCAAATAAGCGAGCATATCGTTAGCATTAACCTGTTCTAAAATGGATGAAATAGACGAGACTAGATCGTTTTGATCGCTATTATTTAATTCAATTTCCTTATATTCAATCTTTTTGGGAGGATCATAAGTGTTTACATATTCTTTAAAACCCGTTTCAGATATAATTGCAAAAGAGACAAGTTGATCTTGGAATCTATTTTTTAACATATTGATCGTGCTTGGAGAGGTGGTGGTCAAAATACCAAACATAATGTGGCTGCGGTCGGCCGTTATTGGAACAGCGCGAAAATTTCTTATTTCATAGGCACTTAAGATGTCGTTATAGACACTTTTGGGATTTGAACCAGAAGTGTCATAATAGTTAAAGTTCAATACGTCAGCTCGACGCTGGGTAGATTGCTCTTCGTCGTATCTTGCATCTTGACTCATATTATTAAGTATTATAAAGGCTTATGCTTAAAAATAATAGAAATATTGTATTAATTTTAGATAATATCCGAAGTTGTCATAACGTTGGATCTTTATTTAGAACAGCCGAAGGTCTAGGAGTAAGTAAAATTTATTTATGTGGAATTACTCCTTATCCAAAAATCGCAAACGACTCTAGACTGCCTCATTTAATTTCGAAAATAACCAATAGAATTGATAAAACAGCGTTGGGAAGTATAGATCTAATTAATTATGAATATAGTGAAGCCACCCTTAGTATAATTAATAAACTCCGAAAAAAAGGTTTTAAAATTATTTCATTAGAGCAAAGTCCGAGATCCAAATATCTGGATCATACTAACATTGGTGCTAAAAAAGTTGCTCTCGTTGTCGGGAATGAGGTTAGTGGAGTTGATTTAAAAGTTTTAGATCAGAGTGACTTAATCATTGAAATTAAAATGCTAGGGAAAAAGGAATCACTTAACGTTGTCCAGGCCACAGCTATGGCTCTATACCATTTAACTTTTAATTAATTATGATTTAGCTTAAAATAGATAAAGTTAAGACTAGAAAAGTGTAAAAATAATGACTTTGGTCAAAAAGAGAAACCCAAAGCAGACTTTGCAAACAAAAAGACGTTTTGGTGAACACCATAAAAAGACTAAAATATACCATAAAATTTATTGGCCATATTTACCTCTATTAATTATCGCTGGTTTATTGGTTATAGGGGGTTTTAATATTGTCTTAAAAAATGGGACAAATTTCACTAATAAACAGCTAGTCGCTGAGATTAATAACGCTAGAATATCAAAACAATACCAACCAATTAGGATAAATCCTGATTTAGATAATTTAGCTCGTGTTTTGATAGATCAATTAAAAAATACGAACTCTAATAAAGCCTTAGGGCAAGTTGCCCTTAATCTCAGGCATACTCAATCGACTTATTCTGATTATGGTTTAAATTTAGCATATGGGTTTAAAAACAATAACTACATTGTTAATGGTTGGCTCATTAATTCACCAGATAGACAAAACATATTAAATCCAGATTATTCTCAAATTGGCTTAGCTACTAAAACGATTAATTTTAACCATAAATATCAAAGAGTTGTATTTGCTATCCTAGCCCCTAATAAAGATAATAACGTTATACTAACTCCATTCGTGAACTATGGTTCAAAATCTTTGAATCTGAGCTCAGCCGCTGCTCTTGGCATAAGATTTTCTAAAACATATCTATTTATAACATTACTATTAATTCTAATTATTGCAGTTATCCTAATATTTAGAAATTATAAAAAGATAGCTAACTATCTTAAGAAAGGTGAAAAATATCTTTTAAAACATTTCATCCTAGACATTGTATTAATCTTAATAATTGCCCTATTAAGTATAATTCTATTTAGTATTGGTAAAGTAATTTAAGCTATTCTTAAATTACTACTACCCACTAAATTACTTAAGTTATTTATCGAGTCTTGATCTTCCATATTAATCCCTGCTGGTAATTTAATGGCCTGCTTAGCTTCATTTTCACCTATCACTATAATCACCGGTGTAGAACCAGGATAGTTATTTATAACTTCTTTAATATTATTTAAAGCGCGAGTATCAGACAGATCAAGACTCGAT
>JAJZYA010000061.1 GCA_021806285.1 bacterium
ATAACTGCTTACTTTTAAGCATGATTAAGAATTTTGTTGTTTTAAGAAAATTATTTTAGTCTTAAGTTTTTGCAAGAATTATCACAAAACTTGCGTCATACTACAAATCAATTTAAAATAAACATAACCAATAAAATAAAGGAATAAATCAGTGTTATCATCAAATTATAACAATCCCACGCTAAGTCATAGTTCTGTAAGTAGTGGTCCGGCTGTCCTCATATCCATTATATTTGTCGTAATAAGTATTGTTTTGTATTTTTTTATGGCTTTTGTTTTGAGTAAAATCTTTCATAAAGCAAATCGTAAAAAAGGTTTGGCGTATATCCCTGTTTATAATTATTGGGTGCTTTTTGAAATTGCTGGTTTACCTGGTTGGTTAGTTCTTTTATTGCTTATTCCGGTCATTGGCTTTTTTATCTCAATTGTTTTAGCAGTTAAATTGGCTAAAAAATTTAATAAATCAATGGTTTTTACTATCTTTGGCTTAATTATTTTTAACTTTGTCGGTTATCTAATGTTAGCATTTGGTAAGGCACAATATAACACTCCAGCTGTTCCACCAACTGATTCTACGACCAATCAATTAGATCAAGCAACAACTCAATCACTTCAGAATGATTTGTCTTCGAACATGATAACTCCTAACATGAATGTAACTCCAGCTGTTCCACTAACTGTAACCACTGAACCTAATCAAGTTAATGGTGATTCATTCGTTAATCAGACGGTACCAAATGACGTAACTCCTACTGAAAATTCTATGTCAACTAATGATCCAGTAGTCATTTCCAATCCAATGGAGTCGTCAAATGAATCGATCAATGATCAGCCCGTGGTAACAAATACTGATGATATAAATCAGGTTAACCCAACGGATAATTTAGTTAAGCCAGCCGAAGATACTTCCTCTTCTAATGGTTCGCCATCATTCCCTGCACCAGAAAATCAATCAACCGAAACTCAAGATTCGTCTCAAGGTAATCTTTAATTTTTATAAATTAATTAATCCTGAGTTTATTTTAATGAATTTTTCGTAATAATTAAATATGAGAATTCAGAGAATATTAGACAAATTAGATTGATATTTTATTAGTTGTAGTGAATCCGTATAAAAACATTTTTAACGATTTTAATAGTTAAAATTAGATTTTAAGTTTAGAAATATTAATCAGCTCATTAGTCTAAAAGTGTTATAAATAAAAAATAAAATAAATTATTGTTTTAGTAATTTTAGTATTATAAACCACGGGATTTTATTTAAAATTGTAAAATTTTGTTCAGATATTTGTTCCATTTTTGGTAATGGTTTAGGTTCAACAATATTTGCAATAACAAATCCAGCATTAGTAGCCTCTTGACTGATTTCACCGATGGGTTTATGCCATGTTGTGATGGCAAAATTAGCTTCTCGCGGTAATGTTTTGCGGGTCATATAGTCACCTTTAATTAAAACTTCATTAGTATGTTTATTTTTTGAATATGATATTTCTCGACTGTGTATTTGTTCGTTATCGTGAATTACTTCCATAGCCGCACTAACAGGATGATTACATGAAAATAAAAAATACGAATTAGGTTTTAAGATTCTGTAGACCTCTTTAAACACTTTTGTCCAATCCTCTATATAATGGATGGCTAAACTTGAATAGACAAAATCAAAACTTTGATTTTCAAAAACTAAGTTTTCCATATTCATGACTTGAAATTGATACATAGGATAGGTTTTTTTAGCCATTTTTATCATATTAGTTGATATATCGATTCCAGTAATTTGTTTGGCGCCTTGTTGAGCTAAATAATTACAGTCTTCCCCGCTCCCACAGCCTAAACTAATTACAGACATATTTTTTAAGTTAGGTAATAAACTATACATAGCCGGTTTTTCGTAAAGTGAGTGATAAATAGAATCATCAGGATTACGCACGTGAGCAGTATATTGTTTGTAATTTTGATTATACCAGTCAATTGAAATCTTATCTGTTGACATCAAAATTATTTTAACAAAATTTTATTAAAAATTGTAATTTTAGGTCATTGAATATGATATATCTTTTGATAATTAAGTGAATTACCAAACTAACAAATTAATTAACAGAATATGATTAATTATAAATCGAAAATAAAACGATCTAATGCTAGTATACTGTTGATATGAAGACAGTGGCTAAAATAATTATTCGTGATAACAATTCTAAAATTCTTGTATTGACACGAAGTAGTAGCCATCCAGTTTTTGCCAATCATTTAGATTTTCCCGGAGGCGAAATAGAATTAGGTGAAAATAATAAATTGGCGATAGTTCGTGAAACTAAGGAAGAAACAGGGTTAGTTTTATCTTTAAGAAAAATTAAAGTATTGTTTGATAAAAAAATAAATGATGATTTGATCCATATTCTTTATAGTTATCAATTCAATGATATTGAACCACAGCTAATTATGAGTTGGGAGCATAGTTCATATCTATGGATTAATCAGGAGCAGTTATTAAAAGAGCCACTCCCCCGTAATGTCGATCCTTATTATAAAAATGTTATAGATTTTTTGGGTAGTTAAAAATTTAAATATAATAGTCTTTTATTTGATAGTATAAAATCATGAATTAAAATCTGAGCTTCATGAATATATCCTAATGTTTAGTCTAGTTCCCCGCCAGGAATACCAGACAATAGTTGACAATCAATTATATTCCCTGATAAATACGCTTTTATGACTGTTTTCAGTACGTTAGCTCGATATCTTCTAAAAGCAATCTTATTTTTTGGCCAATTATCTTGTGGTGGATTAAAATCAGATGCTGCCCAGGTACTTTTTAATAACAAAAACTCTTGTAAATATTGCATAGGATCCGTTAAATCATTTTCGGCAGCCATATTACTGACTAGTTTATCGTTTTCTTTGATTTGATTATTGGTTAATTTATAAGCTGTTGAATGGAGAGAGGGATAATCAGTAAACCAACTACCGCCCCATCTTGCCGACATTAAAACGTCATAAGCTATCGGACCATAACCGACTAGTTCAAAATCTATGATGCCATTTTTTAAAACATTAAATGGATTAAGATCAAATTGTAAAATACCCCCATCTGACAGTGAGTTAATTTGGTAACGGCAAGTTTGATGGCTTACTTCAGCGTTATTCTTGTATTCTTTTTCAAAAATTTCATGAAAAGTCGTTTCACCTAGAGATGTTTCTGTAAAATACCATTGACCGTCTGGTGTTTCTCCATGACTTAAAATTTTTGCTACTGGGAAGCCACGATTATATAGAGAGATTGTGTGGTTTTGTTCTTTTAAAATTAATTTCTTTGGACCTAATCTGGCAAAAAACATTACCAGATTTTAAGACCATACCTTCGTTAAGTCGAGTTATTATCGTTTTATATCATTGTGACCTATGGCGTAATTAGATAACTTTTACTTGTTAGAGTTGATTTAGGGATAGTATTTTAATGGTCGTCTTTGCTATATGTTTTATAATGGCTCCGAATGAATATAGTTTAGGTTAGAGGCTAACTATAAAATTTATGCTTTTTTGGAGATTAACTTTAGTTTGATTTAAAAATAATAGCGTTAAAATTTTCACAAAATACTTAATATTTTTATGATTCTAATTTATTCTAAAATTACTTTTTTAGCCGTCATGCTACCACCATTGTTTTTAGTACCAATGATTTTAATGGTCGATCCATTTGATATATTTGAATTTGTTAT
>JAJZYA010000062.1 GCA_021806285.1 bacterium
ATTGCTTATTTGGTTTTAGGAGTAGTTTTAATATTAATATTGTTAGTTTTAAGAATAATTAAACGAAAACATCATAAACCTAATCATAACGAATTAAAGCCTGAAGGTAATAGTCAAATGAATGAAAGCAGTCGAACTATCAATTTTTAATTTATGAACAAAATGACGAAACATTTGAAGCCAGAACTAAGATTATGTTTAATGTTTTGATAGTTTAAAAAGAGAAAAGTGATTAACTAAAAAAATATGATGATTTTTAAACTATAGTTACTTTGATGATTGAGTGCTGGGTTTATTCATAAACAAACGCTATGTTGATCGAAACAATTATAGCGTTTGTAAAATAAACTGTAAAAGAATTGATTTTGTTTGAGTCGGTCGAACGGAATTTTATATCTAAACTAAAATCAGGTTAGTATGAATTATCTATAATCTTGAAGTTGAAAAATCCAAGTATTAAACCGTAGTTTAGTTTAATGATTTGATGACTCTAATTTATTAGATTGATAATAAATTGTTAATATTGTTTGGAATAAGTTAGTAATATTTGTTTATACATTATATTGACTTTATATCAATATAATGATATGATTTAAATCATGAATAACTAACCTAATTTTTTAATTAAGTTGAAATAAAAACAATATAAATATGACAGAACAATTACAAACAAACCCAAATTATCCACAACCCATCATTCCAGAGGTTTCGGATATAAATCCTTTGCCCGACAATCAACTTGGATTAGTGGACGGTTCATTTGATGTAGTTCGAAGTAATGGTGAAAATGACAGTGGCTGGTGTGTTTCTGGATATTTTAACGGCAATAATGGTAAACAATGCGTAGTGATTGAAAAAAAAGAGGGTGATGAAGTATTAACAAAAACAGTTCCATTAGATATATTACTGGCCTGGCAGAAACCTGGCAATGAAAATGTTCCTGTAAAAGAAATCAGTGATTATCAACGTCCTATTGAAGATGTAGAAAAACTAGGATTATTTGCTATAGCTTCTAGTGTTAGTACGAATAATGAAAAGATCAAATCACCAAGAGACCCAAGATTAGCAATGGTTTTTAAACCTATTTTATCTGAAGAAGAAATTCCAAGGAAACCCACAAATTATTCTTATCTGTTTGAGCCGGATGAAGAAAAATTTCAAAAAAACCGAAGTGAACTTAATAAACAAGAAGAACGTGAAATCTTAGAGAGATATAAATTTACTGAAGTTAACGATCGGTCACGAAATGCCGCTATAGTTCGTTTAAAGATTGCTAGACAGGCCGATAAAAACATTAACAATCTGATTAATCTTTTTCAACAGAGATATAATATTATTGAGCCAAAAGATGTGGTTGAAATGGTTAGAATTAGTGCCGATCTTAGATATGCTCTTGGTGAATATTTACTTGAAAAAAAATTACCCGAACGATTAGATAATATGCCTGAAAGAATTGTTCGTAATACAAATAAAAATCCAAACCATCGAGGTTATGGGCATTTATCTAATCTATCAAGTAGGGAATATGCAGTTCTGCTGGCTCTATCAATGATTGATGGTAGTTTTCAAGAACCTGCTCGTGGTGATGAAATAGAAAGAGATGCTAGTGGACACCCTGTGTTAGGGCAGCATCGTGCCGCAGCAGAAGAATTACTTTCATAAGTTTACGTTTGTTCTTTTGTAAAGTATGCTCGCGTTAAGGCTTAAACGGTTTAGTTCGAAATTATTCGCAATATAATCATTGATTGAAGCCAGAAACCCGCCTATCCTTAGCTTATATTTTTTTTGATAAATCAGGTGGTGCTTTAAATTTTTGTAAAATTTTTCTAGAAATTCTAATTTTGCCGAATTTAATTTAGGCGGGTTAATGAGTTTAATTGTTAGAAGTATGCCTAGTCACAAATTATTTCCAAACTAATCGGAGCTTATTTGGTTTATTATATTTTCTAGTATTAATAGGTTGCATATGTTACTTAAACACCCTTTTAATTAAACAGCGTGAACTTATGTTAAATAATAAGCCATTATGATAAAGCAAATATTAAATGAACTCCTTTTCTTTTTTATTGTTAATAATTCTTAAAAATTTTCCATTTTCTATCTGGCGGAGAGGGAGGGATTCGAACCCTCGATAGAAAAAAATCTATACTGCATTTCGAGTGCAGCGCACTAGACCAACTATGCGACCTCTCCGTGTTTAAATTGTAGCATTAATGATTACTTAGATTAATGAAAATTGATTTATTTTAATATAATTAATAATCGTGTTTTTCTAGATTAATGGTGTTAATTAATTGATTTAGATATTATAAAAACTAAACTTCAGATTACTAAGGAAGAAACTTGATATAATTAGCATAAGATTAATGAAACAATATTTTAAAATTACCGGAATCTTTATTTACTTAAGCCTTTTGGCGCTGGCATTTTTTTTATTTGATGTGATTTATTACCGCAGTAGTCAGTATTATTATTTATTGTGGAATTTATTTTTAGCGTGGATACCCTTATTACTGTCTTTTTATTTAAAAAAAATTTTAGCTAAAAAAGCTTGGTCATCTTATGAGGCCATGTTTGTTAGTCTTTTATGGGTATTATTTATACCAAATAGTTTTTATATGTTGAGTGATTACATTCATTTAAATAATTTTACTGGCAATAACTTATTATTTAACATTACTTTTTTTTCAGAAATTATTATAACGGCCCTAATGCTTGGTTTCTTTAGTGTTCGAATTATTGAATTTGAAATTAAAAATAGATTTTCAAAAGTATGGTCAAGGTTAATTATAGCTTTAATTTTTTTAATAAGTTCATTCGGTATTTATGTTGGTCGGGATTTACGTTGGAATAGTTGGGATATATTCATTAATCCTGGTGCTCTGTTGCTAGATGTATTTAATCATCTTTCTAATCCATCTAACTATGCTACAATTTTAACGGTTGTTTTTCCGTTCTTTATTTTAATTGCTTCTTTTTATTATTTGATTGTTAACTTTAGTCAGAAACTTAATAAAGTTAATAATTTTAAGTAAAAATATTATAATAACAACGTGTATGCACCCGTAGCTCAGCCGGATAGAGCGTTGGCTTGCGGAGCCAAAGGTCGTAGGTTCGAATCCTATCGGGTGTACCATTAATAAATTTAATTTGACAAAAAGCTATATGCTGTATATGCTATATGTATGATACGTACTCAACTATATTTACCTAAAAAACAATATGAAGACGTAAAACTTCAGGCCAGGTTATCTGGAAAACCTGCAGCCGAGGTTATTCGTGGATTTATAAATATAGGCTTAACCGTAAGGCAAAACCAACATAACAGTAACGTAAGTCTTATGAGTTTAGCTAAACTTAATATTATTGGTGGGCCCAAAGATCTTGCGAGTAACTTAGATAAATATCTTTATGGTCAAAAGTCCTAAAATAATTATTTTTGATTCAAGTGGCCTAATCTCTCTAGTTAAGACTGATGATTTTCTCCACGAGAAAGCTATTATAGTAGCTAAAATTTTAACCAGTGATGGTTGGAAAGTATTGCTGCCGTATGAGATACTTGCTGAATCTTTGAATACAATCGGGAAGTTAATAAGTATGAAGTCTTCAATAAAAGTCGGCGACGCTGTACTAGAGCAATA
>JAJZYA010000004.1 GCA_021806285.1 bacterium
GGTGTTGGGATAGTTGTTATAGCCTCGATAGTTTTTGGTGGAATCCAATACATTGCTTCTGGTGGAGACCCAAACAGCACTAACAAAGCAATTAGTCGAATCAGGAGTTCTATTATTGCCCTCATGATTTATATATTTGCCTATGCCATTTTAAATTATTTAATACCAGGGGCATTTTTTAACCAATGATAAACTTAAATATAATTAATTTAAAATACTTAACTACTTTAGCCACTCTCTGTAGTTCAAACAGTAACTTCTTGTCCTTTCCAACGTGGTACGAGTTCTTAAATTGTAATCCGAACCCTACGATCACAGGAATTAATGACGTTTGGTTGATAGTTGCCGCTATTGTCGACATTTTGCTACGAATAGCCGCTATTTTAGCGGTCGGTTTTATAATTTACGGTGGTATAAAATATATCACTAGCCAGGGCAACCCTGAACAAACCAACTCTGCTCGAAATCTGATCCTTAGCGCTGTTATTGGTCTTGTAATTACGATTGTTGCGTCAGTGGTCGTTACATTTATAGCTGGGTCAATAAAATGATAGGAAAAATTTTGTTTTTTGGTGTGTCTAATCCTACTGCCAGTATAACCATAGGGTCCGGTTCGTTTAATACGGGGCTTCCGAAAGTAGCTGCTGGTACGTCAGAACTTCAAAGCATATTATCAATAACCTTTGGCATTATTGCGGCTATCACGGTCTTAATTATTGTTGTGGCCGGCTTTAAATATGTTACCTCGGAAGGTAAGTCTGAAAACACAGCTAGGGCTAGAGAGACTATTATTTATGCAGTGGTTGGTTTGGTGATATCATTAAGCGCAGAGGCTATAGTAGCTTTCGTATTAAAGTAATGATCAAAAAAATAGCATTATTATCGATAATTTTGTTAGGCCTAGTGGGTGTAACAGTCTTAAATACTGGCAACACTTCGGCGGTAAGTTTGTTAACCTCAGTATGTTCCAATCCAGTGGCCCAAAAATCTGCAAGTGCTTGTCAAGACTCAAGTAAAGTATCCCAAAATTCAAACCCAATAATAGGAGAAATTAAAATCGCGATTAATACTTTATCTTATATTATCGGGATAGTATCAGTAGTGGTAATAATAATTAGTGGTCTTAGAATGGTTCTTGGAGGTAGTGACCCTCAAACTATTAGTAGTGCCAGGAATTCTATAATCTACGCCATGGTAGGCATTGTGGTGGTGGTTATATCGCAGGCTCTAGTAGTATTTGTTTTAAATAAAATAAAGTAAAATGATAATCATGAGTAAAATTATAAAAACTATCTTAATTACCCTAACCCTTACGCTAGGAATTTTTGTCCTTTCTGGAACTGGTTATGCCGCCCCACCCCCACCCCCGTCCACACCAACTCAGTCTTCAACCAACCAAGCTTGCCAAGGGCTATCTCAATTAGGGGGTGTGAACTGTTCTTCAACAAGCGGCAAAGCAGCTGTTGGTAATTTAGCCCAGACGGTCGTAAGTATTCTTGCTAAGATCGTTGGAGTAGTTTCAGTTGCTATGATAATTTTTGCTGGTTTTAGATATGTGACCGCCGGAGGTGATAGTAATGCTATAAATTCTGCGAAAAATACTCTTATTTATGCAATTGTGGGTTTGGCTATTGCTGTTATCGCACAGTTGATAGCATCTGAAGTACTAAATACCGCTAATAGTATTTTGAAAAAGTGATAGTAGAGTTTTATACTTAAAAATAATATAATTTAATGTATAATTTTAAAACATAAGGATAAAGAACAAGAAAGGTAAATATGTTAAAGAAAATCAAAAGCTACATAATCATAACTCTAGCATCGTTAAGCTTAGGAGTTCCAGTAATGGCGCCGGCCATTGTTAACGCTGCCCCTTGTAATGCAATAGGATCGGCTATTAATACAGGAATAAACTCAGCCACAGGAAGCAATAGCAACGGGTGTGGAAATGGCGCAAACCTAACTAGTGGGGTTGGTTCTATAGCTAAAACAGTTGTTAACCTGTTTTCAGTTGTTGTTGGTGTTATTTCGGTAATAATGATTATTTATGCAGGATTTAGGTATGTTACTTCAGGTGGAGACTCAAACAATGTCTCAGGCGCCAAGAACACTCTAATCTACGCTATAGTGGGTTTGGTGATCGTAGCAATTTCACAATTGATCGTTCACTATGTACTTAACACAGCTTCTGGCATAGGCACAAACGGCTAGTTTATATAGGAAAGAAGTAAATAGAAGTTAAAAAATCCCGGTAGGATTAATAGGCTTGTCATTCCAAGAGATAGATTTTTGTTAAACTTCTTATAGATAGACATAAAGACCACATAGAGTGTTGGCAAAAAGTCTAGGGCATATCTATAGCCCAGCTGATCAGCACCGTCTCCATAATAACAAAGCAATATTAGGAGGCTTACTAGTGCCGACAGTAACAACATCTTATTTTCTCTCGAATATGAAGACCATTTTCTAGTAAAGAAATAAAATAAAAACGGTGAAGTTATAAATATACTCATTCCCAGATTGTTATTAACTAGATATGGAGGCTTTAAGCTCCAAGAAATCGAGTTTTTTAATACTGGAACCGGTCCTCTTAACAAAATTGTATAGAGGTTAGTTGGAATATGGTCGATGCTCAGTAGTCCCATAGACCTTGCCTGGGCAGACGCGCTAGAAATTAATTGATAATAATTACCATTGTTAAAAGGGTTACCAAACCGATGATAATTATATATTCCAATCAATATGGCCGCTAACAACACAAATATACCGAGCTTAAAAAGATCTATTAATTTGTTTTTAAAACTCTTTTTTGTGAGTAGAATGGTTAAACTAAAAAACACTAATATAGCATCTGCCGGAATCCTTGTTAAAAAGATGGCCCCACAAATAGCTCCGATTAACCACCAGCTTTTTTTCTTGAAGTAGGCAAGCAAGGCCGCAAACAGAAGAAAAGTACAAATAATTTGGGCAAATAACCACCCACTTGATACAGAGTTAACCCCTATATAGACGCTTCCTAGGGTAAATCCCAGGACTAGGATAATGGAATCTTTATTACTATATTTAAAATGCTTTGCCAATAGATAAATAAAATATACTGTTAGAACAACAAATATCCATTTTATGTAACCTTGGTAGAAGAAGATATGAAAAAGGTTAAAGAAAGCCACAAAAGGCGCTAAAACTATAGAAGGAAAAAAACCATCGTCCCAATAAACCTTACCGTGGTACAAAACCGGATCTTGACCTATTCCACCAATTGATGAGAGGAAATAAGTGTGCCCGTGAATAAAACTATTGGCAAGCATCGAGAACTGTTGACTTCCCTCTGCATAAAAACCTATCACCATGAGCGTTAGAAATATCATGGCAGGTATCCCTATAAAGATAGAGTTATATAAGAAATTTATATCAGAAAAGGAGAGTAATAAACTTTTGATTTTAGGTGGCATAGCCAAACTTTAGGTGATTAAAGAACCTGGATCTTCTTAACAGTGTCTTGTTTTTGTTTCCCAAAACTAATTGTTAAGACACCATCTTTTAAGATAGCTTCAATCTCCTCTTCCTTAACAGGTACTGGTAAAGCAATGGTTCTTGAGAATTCTCCCCAATAGCACTCTTGAAGGAAATAGTTTTCAACACCTTCTTCATTTCCAGCATTTAAAGTACCTCTAATCGTTAATTGATTATCAGAAATACTGACATCAAGATCGTCTCTATTAACACCAGCTGTACGAGCTTTTACTACTAACTTTTCAGCAGTTTCATATACGTCTACGGCTAGTTGTCCTGGTACATTGTCGTCATCGTCCCACTCTTCTTCTACAGGATCCGGTTGTGCAGACCTTGAATTACTGTTTGAGGGAGATAAATCATCATCTCCTAAAAAAGCTGCCGTGAGCTCATCTTGTTCTTCTAACAGCAGATTATCATCGCGATTTTTTCGCGCCATATTACCCTCCAAATATAATTATCTTGATATATTTGCCTTTTTGTATTAATGCTAAGTATATCTCAGAGTTAAGGCTAAAACAATAAACTTAAACCTTATTTACAACACAATAATAACAACACTTCAATTTTGATTACAACAAATAAAGCTATAAGCGTTTCAAGGTTTAGATGTTAAAATAAATAGCAATGGACAGCAATAATACCTTTAATAGCTATGCTAAAGATTTAAATACTTCACAAGACGTAGCAGACATAGATTGGGTTTCAACAGACAATACTGCCTCTAAAAAGGCTTCTTGGTATTTAATGTTTATCTTCTCCACCATAGTTTTAGGAGGTTTAATTTATTTAGTAACTAAGGATCTTATAACAACTATAGTGATTGTTTTCTGTGGATTCATGCTTTTAATATATTCAATTAAAAAACCTAAAACAGTAAGCTATAAACTAACCGATTCTAGTATTTATGTTTCTGGAAAAGCATTTAAAATAGCTAACTTTAAATCGTTCTCGATAAATAATCACGGTCTTGAGAAAGCTATTTCATTAATTCCAATGAAAAGATTTTACCCCTATTTATACATTAATTTAAATCAAGAAGTTTCGGCAGACGTTATTCAAAGACTATCTCAACTTATTCCAATTCAAAAACCAACCGTTGACATATTTGAAAGTCTTCTTCGTTTTATAAAACTCTAAAAAATATTTTTGGCAATGAAGCTTCTGATGTTATAATTTCATCTGTTTAGGAAGGGTGTCCGAGTGGTCGATGGAGCTTGTCTTGAAAACAAGTGTGGGGAAACTCATCGTGGGTTCGAATCCCACCCCTTCCGCCACAATAAACACCCTAATGGAGAGATACCCAAGTGGCTGAAGGGGACGGTTTGCTAAATCGTTAGGGGGGTGCAAGCCCCCGCGAGGGTTCGAATCCCTCTCTCTCCGCCAACATTTATTATTTTTGAAAGTTTTTAGGAGAGGTGCAGGAGTGGTTGAACTGGACGGTCTCGAAAACCGTTGTACATTGATTTGTATCGAGGGTTCGAATCCCTCTCTCTCCGCCAGAATATTGACTTATAAACAATAACATGCTATTATGTAAGCATGAAACCAGAAACATTAAAAAATCAAACAAACAATCCAGTAGAAGCAGCTTATAATAGACTTCACTTTAGTCCCGACGTAGAAATAGCTGACATGAGTCAAGACCGTGTCGTAATGGTAGCTATTCCTGAAGGTGTAAACGGTGTTAAAGACGATGGTGTCGAGTATTTGGCCCTATTAGGAGTGCCAGGCGAGCAAGACAGAGATGCTGTTCTAGGTATTTTTAAAGGCTCTGATGGCCAGACTTACATAAGTAATGGTGAAGATGGTGTCGAGCCTGTCCTTCTCCACAGAAACACAAGATTAACTATTGGACGAAACGGAGTGTCTGTAGTCACTTCTGGTGTTAATGGTAGAGTGTTGAAGAGTATAATCGATTTGGACCCCGCCCGAAGCCTTGTAGCTGGATTTGGTAATCAAACTTCTAGAGAACATCTAATAATAGATTTAGATAAAGGCGGTAATCTTTATATTAACGACACTTCAACAAACGGCACTAAAGCTATATTGCCCAAAAACGCTAAAGTTGCTAAATATGTTGGTGAATAAAAGATATCAGAACCTAGTAGCTAATACTTAATTTTTTCTTGTTAAGAGTTTTTGTACTATCTTTATGAATTTTAAATGATTAAACCTTAAAATTTCTTACCTAATGTATATAAAAAATTATACTCTAAACAATGACATTTAAATTGATATCCATAATGAATTGAAACAGAGCTTGTATTTTAAGACAGAGAACCGCTATTTATTAAACAAAACACCAATAAAGATTTTGCCATTAAACATCTTTTAGATAAGTAGTTTCAAGCAATTATTGGCAACTGGTAGTACCATAAACAGTGTTGAAGTATTGGATTTTAATTCTAAGAAGCTTTATTAGTGGATCCAAGGCCATTATAGATACTGTTAAATCCTACCCCTCAAACTTAGGTAAGACTCTAGGGTTGGAAAATTCATCAAAACCCGGAGAATATCTTTTAAGTCTCTAATTATTTATTTTTTCTCATTTTATATTTTAGGAACCTATAGTTGGCGTCAAACCAAAAATCCCCTTCTACGTAATGACCTTTTAGAACCAAAGGTAACCAATGTATATCACTTTGCCACATATCCGGATAAGGAATTTCGTCCATTTGAAACCATTTTGGGGTCATTTCTTCACTTTCAGACGGCTTCCCTTCCCAGTCCTTAGTTATATAAACAAAGACCTTTTGATCAATATTTTTTTGATCATTATAATAAAAATTTAATATTCCAACACTAGATAAATTTTTAGGTTTAACACTTATTTCTTCCTGACATTCTCTAATGCAAGTTTCTTCTATTGTTTCATTTTCAGCTTGTTTCCCGCCGACTCCATTCCATTTACCAACTCCAAAACCCCTTTTCTTCATGGCTAAAAGAATTTGATTTTCTTTAATTAAATACAGTAAAGTTAATTGTTTCATAACAAGTAATTATACTTCCTTGCTATTTATTAAAAAAACGATTAGCTATTAAATAAATAATATATAAAAAGTATAATGTATATAATTTGCACCCGTAGCTCAGCTGGATAGAGTGTTGGCTTGCGGAGCCAAAGGTCACAGGTTCGAATCCTGTCGGGTGTACCATCAGCTCAACTAGCTTCGTCGAAAGTACTACTAAAATACGGCTTGCGTCTTGTTCAAATCTTTTAAAAATTTAACTGGAATGTATACGAATCCAATAACGACAATTTACTTGTTTATATATTTATAAATTCTATACTTTAAATTATGCGATCAAGTATAACTCAAGAATTCGATCATGGGTGTGGTATAGCCTGTTTTGTAGTAGATAAAATTAATATAAAGATTAAAAACCCCTTCTCTTTTAGTAAATTATTTAAATCGTTTACTTTTAATAATCCTCTTAATTTAAAGAGATTGTCAAGATTCTCGCTAAAATATGTTTTATGTTGATTTTTAATGCTCAAAGAATAATTTTATATCCTTTTTAATTTAAAGAGTGATAATATTTAATTGTAATGAAACAAAAACAATCACCAGAAATAGTTCCAAGTAGAAATGTCTTTATATTTGAAGATGATCCTGATTTATTTACAGATTTTGTCTATAAAAGAAGTCGAATCATATCGAGATTCAAAAGCCCTGCTCAAGGATTAGATCTTAAAACTGAATTATATTTTCCAAATGATCAGAGTGGGTTTTTAATGACATTTTCTAATTACCAAAACCCTAAAACACCTACTACCGAAAACATCTTATCTAAATTACCTCCTTATGACAGTATTTTAGACCTTGGGTTAGATAGTTACTTGCTTCAAGATTATGCTATTGGCGACATTGCTCTTAAAGTAGAAGACCATTCGGTAGTAAAAGTATTTTACGGGGGAAATGCTTTTGATTTTGACCAAAGCCTCATGAGTCTTACCAATCATATGGATCGTTTGTTAATAGCCTTTGGGGTAAGTTCAGAGACTCTGGTAATTGGACAACCTCTTAATTCTTTTTAATTATTTGAGCGTTGAATAGTGCCAAAAACCTAACACTACTAAGATAAACATTATTCCGCCTGCGACAAAGCAAACAATAGCAGCTATTCTAGCTATAGTTGCTATTGTTGAAAACGCATAGGCATCGCCCAATAGTAGGCCCCTCAAGGTTTCGCCCTGAAATAAAGTCTGAGCTTGAGCTTTCAAGGTTGGATTAGATGGGTTAGCTTGAGCTTCAGCGCTAACTTGGGCATAAGTTTTGCCACCAGCTATTTCTGACAAGTGAACCGCTATAAAGTGATCAGCATAAGCTTTGGCCTGGGGACCCGTTAAGAGCTGTTGACCTGCATATTTTTCAAGATAAGGCTTAATCTGAGGATTATTCAATTCGGGACTGTTAGCCGAAGGAAAATAAATTTTTTGAGAAGCTAATTCATTATGAACATTAGTGCCAACAAATGAATAGGTCCACCAAGCCAAGCCACCAATTACAATTAACGCAATGGTGGCCACTAATCCAATAAGCGACAAGATTTTATCTATTTTTTTTCTATTATTATTTTTAGGCATATTATCTCCTTTGTTATTACTTCTAGTTAGAATATTAGATCAAAATTAAATAAACGTAAACACTATAAGATAGTATTAAACGGCTGGAACCGTATAACCCTTAAGAGCTTTGCAACATTTGTTGAGGTGTCCTGTGGTGCAGATTAAGTGTACACGTTTAATGTTGTAGAACTTTAGGTATTTGTCTAAATTTAGTTTGTATTTCATTTGTTTTAGTCTGGTAGGTAATATATATACCAAGACACTCATCCTGGATAGTTCTGTTAAATCTTTCAATATAGGCGTTGTCATTGGGTCTGTGTAGTCTAGAATGTCTTGTTGGGATAGACTGTGCCTTTAGCTTTCTTTCGAAGTATCTACTAAACCCCAGACCATTATCTGCTTGAACCATAGCAAACTTATAGCCAAACTTGGATTTGGTGTTAAGTACTACTTGACCGGTAATAAACGGACTGATGTGGTCGTGACACTCAGCGTATGTCATTCGAGCATATATCTATAATCGTATAAAAGTATCTCCTTCCCCTACATCTATGAGAGATTTGTGTGGATTAATGTCAAAATGCGACAGTATAATTAAAGCTATAAGCATCAACAAAGGGAGTCTTGGCTTACACATTGATCGTAGTTTACTAAATACTAAATAAAATTCATGAACATCTTTTTAAAGTAGAACATCCTTTATTTGAGTGGTTAAGATCTGTAGAATAATAATATGAAGTTGCATAGAGTAGAAGGCGGTTGGGCTGATTGGGAAAATCAGGGCCTCGAGAAAGACAATTTATTTCAAACCATTGCTAGACATACTCACGGAGTTGTTACGCCAGGTAATGTCATCAGTTTAGCTGGATTAGTCTTAACTATTAACGGAATAAGAGATGTTTCAAAGGGTCGTACCGAAAGGGGAGTATCTAAAATATTAGTAGGTCGACTTTTAGACATAGCAGATGGAACGTTGGCTGAAGCAACTAAAACAAAAAGTCCTTTAGGTGAAAAGGTAGATTCTGGAGTAGATAAAGTACTGGCTTTTTACGCTGCATATAAGCTTAAAAATCAGCTGCCACCTGACCTAATAGCCTCTGTTTTTTTATATAATTCAATAAGTTCTCTCATAAACCTTAAAGCATTTTTTGAAGGTACCGAACCACATTCGAGCGCTGAGGGTAAGATAACTACGGCGATGGAATGGGGTCTCGTCGTTCTTAATCTCGCTAACTCCCATATCAAAGAAAATAATCCTGAAATGAACTTTTCATCTGAGCTCAGGACCTTAAATGGGGTCTCTTCAGTCATTGGAGCTAAAGCCCTAATGGGATATATAAAAAGTGAGAGATAAAAATGACCTTTCCCTATTTTAGATAAACTAGTATTATATGGCTATGGAAAATGGTGGTGTTTCTAATCCTGAATTAATACTTGGTCAACGAATCCAAAACCTCAGACGTGAAGGTGGTTTAACGCAACAGGGTTTATGCTAT
This sequence comes from bacterium, assembly GCA_021806285.1. Taxonomy (GTDB): domain Bacteria; phylum Patescibacteriota; class Saccharimonadia; order Saccharimonadales; family UBA4665; genus JAJZMH01. Next base: position 9,583 of record JAJZYA010000004.1, read on the forward strand.
AAGGCTCACTTAAGCTATTCGACTTTAACTAAAATTGAACGGGGCGCTATCAAGTCCCCTTCTATCTTTACAATTATGTCGATTGCAGAGGCCCTAAATATTTCTGTTGACGAACTAGTCGGTTTAAAGATTACAAGCTCAGTTAGCTCTAGACACGAACGAAGGCTAAGGAAATCTAGGGACGGAATTAGTTTTGTGTATTTCGATGTTAATGGCTGTTTACTAAGATTTTATCAAAAAGCATTCTTGGCTATTTCTGATGATTATGGGATTCCTTCCGATAGGGTTGAAGCGGTTTTTTGGAATTACTCTGAAAAAATTAATAAAGCTATTTTTAGCATTGAACAGTTTAATGATAATTTTTCTAAAAAACTAGGAGTTGATTCTCTTGAATGGTCTAAATACTATCTAGAAGCCGTCTCTGAAGTTCCTGGGATGGACGAACTCTTAAAAGATACTCTTAAAAGCTATAAGGTCGGCTTGTTTACTAATTCTATGCCAGGCTTTTTAGAAGAACTTATAAAATTATCTAAAGTGCCCAATTTAAACTATGATGCAATTGTGGACTCTTCTAAAATTGGATATGTTAAACCAGAAAATAAAGCTTATGAAATTGCTCAAAAGAAGTCTGAAGTACCTCCAAGCGAGATACTCTTAATAGATGATTCAAGACCTAATTTAATTGCCGCGGAAAGGCATGGCTGGCATAGCCAGTGGTTTGACTATACAAACCCAAAGATTTCCATAGAAACAATTAAAAAACTATTAGAGTTTTAAGACTCTTTAAATATATCAATCTGATTCTTAATTACTTTTAATTCTTCTTCTGCAGCATGAAGTTGTTTTCTAGAGTCCATTACCAATTCTTCGGGAGCTTTATCTAGATATGACTTGTTTTGAAGCCTTTTATTTAGATTGCTGATTAATGCTTTAAGAGATGATTTCTTAAGCAATAGATCAGACAAATATTTTTTAAATAAATTATGGTCAACGTTTAAAGTAATAGACTCGCCTTCAATCCTAACTGTTTGGTAAGAACTTTTATTGCTAGATTCAAATTTTTGGATATTAGCTAGTTTTTTTATAATTTCAAAGTTCCGGTTTATTAGTTCAGAGTCACTATTAATAGCAAGATAGTTAATATCTAGGCTCTTTTTTATTAGTCTAAGTTCGCTGACTATTAGAGTTAATCTGTTAAAGTTTTCTGACTTTTTTAAATCAAATGACATTATATCTTCGTACTTTTTGGTGGTTAAGAGGTCGTTTTGATCTAAGGATTGCCAAATAGCCTCTGTAATAAATGGGGCTAAAGGATGACAAATAATTAGAAAGTTCTTTAAAACATAATTAAGTAAAGCGGGATTCTCGCTTGCCTTACTGGCCTCAATATACCAGTCCGCCAATTGATCTCTCAAGAAGTGGTAAATTTTATGATAAGCATCGCTAAAACGATAATTATCTAAGTCTTTTATGACAGATTTAGTAGTATCGTTTAGCTTTGATACTATCCAATGGTCAGCATCAGACGTTAGTTCAACTTTATTTAAATCATTGGCTTTTTTATCTTCAATGTATCGTGCAACATTCCAAAGTTTATTGCAGAAATTACGGTTTGTTATTATTTTGCTTTTACCTAGCCTTATGTCTCTTCCCGCTGTCATACCTTGAATTAAAGCTAATCTCAATGAATCAGCACCATACTCCTCGATTACTTCAAGCGGATCTATATTTGAGTCTGGTTCTGATTTGCTCATCTTTTTGCCGTTTTCTGATCTAACCAAACCGTGCAAATAGACATTTTTAAATGGAATCTGTCCAGTTGCGTAAGTAGTGGCAAGAATCATTCGAGCTACCCAGAAGAATAAGATGTCCCAGCCGGTCTCTATGACACTAGTTGGATGATAGGCTTTAAAATCTAAGCTTAAATTGAGCATATCTTCTAAACTTAAACTAAAATCTTTAGCGTATTTTGGATCGATTAAAGTACTAAAAGTCCACAAACTAGAGCTAAACCAGGTATCTAATGTGTCTTGGTCTCTTTGCCATTTAGAACTATCCTTTGGAGGGGTCAATCCCACATATACCTCGTTTTGATCATCTTTTCTATACCAAGCCGGAATTTGGTGTCCCCACCAAATCTGGCGACTTATACACCAGTCCCTAAGGTTGTCTATCCAGTTGAAATAGGTTTTTTCAAAGTGTTTGGGTATTATTTTGATATCCCCTTCTCTAATTACGGATTGAAGTATTTGTTTAAAAGATCTTTTATGTCCTTTCCAGGAAACAACCTCCTTGTTAACATCTACAAACCACTGCAGTCTAATTTGTGGTTCAATGACACCCTTCCCTCTAGAGTTTACGGCTAGTTTATGTAGATAATTCTCTTCAACCTTAACTAAAAGACCCTTTTGTTGAAGTTTTTCAATGATTTTAGGTCGTGCAGTAGTGATTGGCATTCCCTTAAACTCTCCGGCGATATCCATTAACTTACCTTCGAAGTCTATAACCTGCTCTTTGTCTAGGTTATATTTTTGAGAAAGATCAAAATCGACCTGACTATGCCATGGGGTGATCGTCATTGCTCCAGTGCCAAATTCAGGATCTACGGATTCATCTTTAATAAGGGTAGCTTTGATTTTTCCATTAATCCAATCAATGTCAAAAGTTTCAAGATGTTTATATTTTTGGTAACGTTTATCTTTAGGGTTGACGACTATGTATTTGTCTGCAAATTTAACTTCTGGACGTGCTGTGCTAATCTCGAAAGGACCAAATTTTAGAGTATAAAGCTTTGATTTCTCCTCTATGTATTCGACTTCGTCGTCTGAAACGTTGGTTTGAAGCTTTGGGTCCCAGTTAACAATCCTGTACCCTCTATAAATTAACCCATCGTTATACATCTTGACGAAGACTTCAGACACCACTCTGTTAAGCGTATCGTCCATAGTATATCTCGACCTAGACCAGTCTAAACTTGCGCCCATGGCTTTAATTTGAGAGTTTATGATTTCCCTACTTTCACCTACAAATTCTCTAGTTCGTTTGATAAAATCTTGTCTTCCCAGTTTAAATTTATTTAAACCTTGTTTCTCGAGCATCCTTTCCATAACATTTTCAGTGGCTATAGCAGCATGATCGGTGCCCGGTAACCAAAGCACATCGTAACCAAGACTCCTATGATGACGAATTAAAATATCTTCAATCGTTAAGCCTAGAGAATGACCAACGTGCAGAACCCCAGTCTCATTAGGTGGAGGTAAACTAATCGAATAATGTTTTTTATTTGATTTAGGGTTTGCCTCAAAGTATTTACTATCAAGCCATTTCTGATAAATAGTTTCTTCAAAATCTTTAGCTATATAAGTTTTTGGTAAATTCATTTAAGGTAATAATAACAAAGCACTACTTCTGTTTCAAAGTGTTTGATTTAATTTTACATTTTTAGATTAGGCTCAATCTTTAAATAGTCAGGATCGACTTTCCCCCTACCCTCTTGATACATAAAACATCCTAAAGTAGCTATCATAGCTCCGTTATCGGTACAGAGCTTAATGTCTGGGAAGTCAATTTCTTGATTCATTGCTTCCTTTAATTGTTGACGAAGTTCTTGATTAGCCGCTACCCCTCCAGCTATTACAATACTCTTTGGATGAAATTCGTTGTATGCTTTTTTAGCCTTATCGACAATGGTTTTAATTGCAATGTACTGGAAACTAGCCGCTAAATCTGCTTTCTGACTCATTTTAAGCCTTTCTGAGAGCTTTATGGAAGGAAATGTGTAATCTTCACCAATTAAAACTTGAGCTTGCCTCAAAACGGCTGTTTTTAGGCCCGAAAAACTAAAATTAAATCCTTCTACTTTAGCAATCGGCAAATTAAAACTTTTATGATTTCCTTTTAAGGCTAATTTCGAAACTACTACTCCCCCAGGATATCCTAGACCTAACATTTTTGAGACCTTGTCGAAAGCTTCACCGATAGCGTCATCTAACGTTACTCCAAGGACTTGGTAATCAAAATGATCATGAAATATTACTAATTGAGAATGTCCACCCGAAACTATAATTGCTAAGATTGGGAAGGTTGGACTTTTAGTGGGCATTTTATACCCACCTAAAGTAGTTGACGTTAAAAAATTGGCGTAAACGTGACCTAGGACGTGGTTGGCTCCGTATAGGGGTTTATCTAGGGTTTTAGCCAGTGTTCTAGCCGTCATTACGCCAATTAATAAACTTCCACTTAACCCTGCCCCATAAGTCACTGCAATAGCGTCAATCTGTTTCCAGTTAATTTTTGCTTCTTTGAATGCATTTTCGATAGTTGGAATCATAGCCTCAATATGGCTTCTAGATGCAATCTCTGGAACAACTCCGCCATATTGAGCATGTAGTTCCATGCTACTTGCGACCACGTTACTTAGTAGGGTATTGCCATCCTTAACAATTCCAACCGCTGTTTCGTCGCAACTTGTCTCAATTCCTAATATTATCATCGGAGTTACAGTATAAAGCTATATCCGATATTTTTCTATTTTGGCTAGACGATGGCTTGTGAAAATCATGAGAGTTCTGCTGATTCTAGGTTTCTACATTCGTTCGAGTGTTGGTAACTATTAGTAAATAAAATATTCATCAGCAATATTTCCAAAAAGTAATATTTTCCCTTAATTTTGTTCTATCCCACAAAACAATAGATATTCCGACGTGTTTTAATAGTATAATTTTAAGTGAAATTAAAGGACTAAAAAATGAACCCGAGAAAAATAATTAAGTTATTTATACCAAAATCACTATTTAAAAAGATTGAGCCCTACGGACATTTAGTGGAAGCATTTTTATTTAATGTTATTAATCTATTTCCCTTTAGAGGTTTAAAAGTCATTGGGGTCACTGGAACTAACGGCAAAACTACCACTTCATTAATGATTCATCGCATGCTTCAAGATAGTGGTTATAAATGTGGGATAATGACGACTGTTAGTTATGGCATAGGAGAAGATATTAAGCCCCAGATGCACCATATGACCACTGTTTCAGTGCCACTCCTGATTTCTAGGGTTAAAGAAATGAAAAAACAAGGTATTGATTATTTGATTTTAGAAACTACCAGCCATGCTTTAGCTCAGAATAGAGTTTGGGGAGTTCCCTTCTCTATCGTTGTTTTAACCAATATTACTCATGAGCATATTGCGTATCATGGGAGCTTTGAGAAATATCGGGAGGCTAAACTAAAACTGTTCAAATTAGCTAATAAAAACCGAAAAGGATTGCAGATTGGTCTTGTTAATGCTGATGATCCTAGTTTTAAACTCTTTTCATCCCACATATCTCATCCTATCTCTTACGGAATTAATGGAGGTCAAATTAAAGCTTCAGAAATAAATTTAAATTCTAAAGGTTCAGATTTCAAAATAAATTTCAAAGATAGGAATTTCAAGGTTCACTGTAATATTCCTGGCAGTTTCAATGTTTATAACTCTTTAGCAGCCAGCGGTGTCGGAAGGGCACTAGAATTAACAGACGAACAAATTGCAAACGGAATTAGTAATTTAAAGAGTGTGGAAGGACGTATGACAAAGATTGAAGAGGCTAACGACTTTGATCTTATCGTAGATTATGCTCATTCTCCAGATAGTTTCGAAAAGCTTTTTAAGGATTTAAAGCCAATGTTAAAAGGCCGTTTGATTGTGATGTTTGGTTCCTTGGGGGGAGGGGATTTAGACAAGAGATATTTACAGGGTAAATTAGCTGGTCAATATGCTGACCTTGTCGTTTTATGCGAAGAGGATGATCGTAAAGAAAGTGGTGATAAGATCATCGAGGACATAGCTAAAGGAGTTAAAGATGCTCATAAGTTACCAGAAAAGAATCTAGTTAAAATCCATGATCGAGCTGAGGCTATTCAATATTCTGTTAATGTAGCCCGTAAAGGTGACACCGTCTTACTACTTGGTAAGGGTCATGAGAAAACTATCGAACACGCCGACGGTGAACATCCTTGGAACGAGATTAAACAAGCACAGATAGCGGTTAGAAACAGACTCAAACAATCACTCTAGGGTTAAGGTACAGCATCGTATAGATCCACCACCTTTTTTAAGTTCTGGTAAGTCTAGTTCTATTGTTTTAAGTCCAGCCTTTTTTAAATCCTCAACAAATTTCGTCGTTCCAGAATTTAATATGACCTTCTCTCCAGTTGACACCAGATTAAGAGCATAGTTCTTTATTGTTTCTTTTTTAGAGACTTTAATTTTATCAACGTCTTTTAGACTGTTTAATTTCTTTTTACTCTTTCTCGTGAAACGGCTGGGGCTGTAAGCTATTAGGCAATTTTGGTTATTTAATGGTGGTTTTAATATTGCTAGAGCTAGGTCTAAATCGTAAGTAGGACTATCTAGCCATCCGGTGATTTTATTTACTTTCTTGGGACCAATTTTAAACCATCTCTGAGGTTTTGTACGTAGTGATACGACAATTTTATCGGGAAAAGCCTTTTGAAGTTCTAGATGCGCCTCTTTTGACGACCTGTAGGGAGATTGACAAAAGATATAACGACCACACGCTAAGGTATCACCTTGTCCGCTAAATGCCTTAACGTTACTGGGCATTTTAACAAGCTCTAGATTAAACCTTTCCAAGATCTGTTTAGCGTAAGGTTCCTCAACTTTTCTAGTGTTGGGTAATCTTGAGAGAAAAGCCTTGTTATTTAAGATGAAAGCCCAGTTAGCTACATAGACCCCATCTTGACAATTATCGGGAGAGGGGATTTGGATTACTTCAATTCCGGCATTTTTCAAGGCGTCTAATATTTGATCATGTTCTTTGCCAGCTTTGTCTAAATCGACTTTATTTCCAGAATTCATTAAGGCATTAATGGCATTCTTATTTGAAAAATATCGAGCGTCTGAAGCTAATACCTTTTTATTTATGTATAACATTTGTTGAAATCATAGTAGATTAATTAGAGCTAATTGTAAATAATTTAGAGACTATTCTTTTTATGTTAATACCTCAGTTATAACAGGTGGTTTTGAATCAAATAATCAACAAATATTTCATAATAATATCGATAGCAGCAATTTATGTGTAATTTATTTAATTTATTCTTAAAACGAAACTAAAGAACTGGTTAAAACTTAGTATTTTAATATGAGTTTTTCGTCAAGAAATGCTAGATTCCAAAAACATTTATTAGTTAAAGAAAATAATAATTATTTAACGGACCAATAAACGAACACTCAGAGGTTGGTATAACAATTTATTTGAGGATCGTTACATGTATCAAATAACGCTTGACAGTCTTAAGCCCGCTAATATATAGTTGTTGATGGTAATTGGCACTCTAACACATTAAGTGCTAATATTATAAACTTTAAGACGGGGGAACTAATATGTCAGCAAAATTAGAACCATTATCAGACTATATCGTAGCTCAAAATGAAGAGCCGCAAAGTATAACAAAGAGTGGAATCTATATTCCGAGCGATAGTAACGCTGAGAAACCAAAAATATGTAAAGTTATAGGTGTCGGCAAAAACGTTAAGAGTGTTAAGACGAACGATCGAATTGTCTATAAAAGTTATAGTTCAACAGAAGTAAAGATAGAAAATTCAGAATATATTATCGTCAAAGAAGAAGACGTACTAGCAATTGTTAAATAGGAGGAAATTAGATGGCCAAAAAAATATTTTATGATGAAGACGCAAGAAGAAGATTATTAGCTGGAGCAGAGATTCTATACAATGCCGTAAAAACTACTATGGGTCCAAAAGGAAGAAATGTAGTTATTGGTAAGAGCTATGGGAACCCAACCGTTACTCATGATGGAGTTACCGTAGCCAAAGGTGTTGAATTAAGTGACGCTAACGAGGAAACGTTAGGATATAAAGTAGGGGCTGAACTTATTAAACAGGCCGCTTCTAAGATGAACGATGTCGCAGGTGACGGTACCACAACAGTTACTGTGCTTACTTACCATATTCTCAATGAGGCCAATAAGTTAATTGCTGCGGGACATAACCCAATGTTGCTCAGAAAAGGTTTAGAAAGTGCTGCCAATGAAATTATTGCTAAAATGGACTCTTTGTCTGAGAAGATCGAAGGAAAAACGCAAAAGATTGCTGAGGTTGCCACGATTTCGGCCGGAGATAAAGAAATCGGTAAATTAATTGCTGATGTAATCGAAAAGGTTGGTAAAGATGGAGTTGTAACGGTTGAAGAAGGGCAGGGGCTTGATTTAGAAAGTGAAGTGGTAGAGGGCTTTACTTTTGATCGAGGTTTTATTAGTCCTTATATGGTTACCGATACGTCAAGAATGGAAGCTGTTTACGAGAAGCCAGCGATCGTCATTACTGATAAAAAAATATCAAGTATTCAGGAATTTCTACCATTACTTGAGAAATTAGCTCAAGCTGGTAAAAAAGATTTGGTTTTAATCGCTGATGATGTTGACGGAGAGGCCTTAGCCACTCTAGTCGTAAACAGATTAAAAGGAGTGTTTAATACTATAGCTATCAAAGCTCCTAAGTTTGGCGATCAACGACGTGATATCTTAAATGACATTGCTATTTTAACTGGATCAGAAGTTATTTCTGAAGAAAAAGGTATGACATTTGAAAATGTTGATCTTAATGTGGTTGGAAGTGCTCGTAAGATTATTGTCAATAAAGACGAAACTACAATCATTGAAGGGTCAGGTTCTTCTAGTGAGGTAAAAGCTCGTATAGATCAGATCAATTCTCAAATAAATGTTACAACTAGCGAATACGATAAGGAGAACCTTGAAAAGAGGCGAGCTGCACTTTCTGGAAAGGTTGCTGTAATCAAAGTGGGTGGTGCAACTGAAACTGAAATTGAAGAAAAGAAGTATCGTGTAGATGATGCTGTTGCTGCAGTTAAGGCCGCTCTTGATGAAGGCATAGTGCCCGGAGGTGGAGTAACACTAATAAACTTAGCTAAGGCGATTGATGTAAAGGGTAGTGACTCAGTTTCAATTGGCGCTCAAATACTTAAAAACGCTTTAGAACAACCATTTAGAATATTGTTAAGCAATGCCGGTTTAAATCCAGATGAATGGTTGCCAAGAATTAAGGAAGCTAAGGATGGTCAGGGAATTGATGTACTTAACCCTGTTAAATTAGTAGATTTGAAATCTGTTGGTATTGTCGATCCTGCCAGAGTAACTAAAGAAGCTCTTTTAAATGCAGTTTCAATAGCAGCTACCGCTAGCACGATGGGAGCTCTCGTTGTTGATGAACCATCAAGAGAAGAGAAATCCATTTCTACCCCTGACATGGGAGGTGGAATGGGTGGAATGATGTAGTTAGCTTTTTTAGCTAACTACATTACTTCTTCGTTGTGGGTGAAATAGTTAATTTCATTAACTATATCTAATAAAGCTTGGGCCTTATCTTTTTCATTAGATATTTTCTGGGCTGCGTCAAAGGCTTTACTGATTAAAGTCTGATCGTCACTAGCCTGAATCATCATCATAGTAGTGTTAAATTTTTCTTCTGGACTAAGATCCAGTCTATCTACTAATGGCTGTAACTGTTGTAGTGCATGTTTTTTAAGGTCTAATAAATCTTTACCATTGTTAGTAGCTAATGCTTCAGATTTAGACGCTTCTGAGATGTCAGATACGCTATTCAGGGGCGATCTTGCGTTACTGTTTGGGTTTATTGTGGGTGTATCACTGTTGGTGTTTTGAATATCGTTTGTAGAGTAGTTAACTGGAGTATCCAAATAGCTTGTACTTGAATCGTTGTTGTCATCGGAAGTTGGTGGTGTACCTAAACCGTTAACTGAGTTATTGTTGCTTTGTTGATTGTCTTGCATTTATCCTCCCACCTGGAAAAATTTATATCATTTTTAAAATAATAGCTCTTTTTAATAATATAACAAAATTTTTATGCTTTTATCTTGGTATAATATAGCTATGCTTGACGATTTAAAATTTTTGAACGAAAAGGATCCTTCAGCAACTTTAGATATAGCTTTGATGGAATGGGTACAACTAACACATAGTTTTAATTATAAAAGTAGCTTAGATCCTTCTAAAATAAGAAATATTGTATTTGCTGGGATGGGAGGTTCAGCCTTAGCTGCACTTATAAGCAAGAGCTTTCCTGGTTATAATATTCCTTTTGAAGTCGTAAGAGACTATTTAATACCTGATTATGTTAACGAAGATACGCTTTTTATTGCTTCGAGTTATTCTGGAAATA
>JAJZYA010000005.1 GCA_021806285.1 bacterium
CTACCTTTTTGGCAACATGATTGTCGCTTTCGTCTTTCCCGTAAGGGACTTCATCAAGTGGCATATTAGGCACTTTTAAAAGCAGGTCATTCAAATTTTTAGATACAGTATTTAATTCTTCTTCCTTGGATTGAATCTGTGTTTTAAGTTCTTTGGCTCTTACAATTGTCTCCGGACTAGGTTTAAGACCTTTACCGATAGTAGAACTTAAGTTATTGCGTTCTTTCCTTAAGTCCTCAACCTCTTTAAGTAAGGATAAATGCTTATTGTCTGTCTCTATAATTAAATCAGTATCAATCTGATAACCTTTAGACAAAGCTTTATCTTTTATTTCTTTCGGATTATTTCTTATTAAATTAATATCTATCATAGAATTAGATTATACCTTTTTCACTTTTCTTTTGGGAAGAGACGCTAGAGTCATTTCAGTTCTTTTTCGGGCGTATTCACAAAAATCACATATACCTCCCATTGCAGCCTTCCCTACTTCTGGGATTTCTCCCTCTAAACAGTTTTTAATTTTCACAATTGTTTGGTTTACCCAGCTATTATCCGCATCATATTCAATTAGTTTAGTCTTGAACTCTAGACGATCATTAAAACCCTCAGGATCCACTAAAGCATTTGTATAGATAAATATGGCTTTACTATTAACTTTGAAGCCGTTTTTCTGTAATAGCCACTGATATATTTCTACCTGTCTTTTATAGCTATTTTGCCATTCAGCATCAATATTTATATCCGAATTTTTTGAAGTCGCCTTATAGTCAACAACTATAATTTCTTCTTTTTCATTAATCCATAGATCATCTACCGCTCCAAAAATAAATAAGTTGGTAGCTTCGTCTAAATATCCTATCCCTACAAAATTTTCTCTCCATTTATTTAAATCTTCGTGTTTAAATGGAACGGCCTTTAAATTATGTTCCAACATAATTGGATGTGGCTCTGATTTAACTCTATATGAATCAAATTCTTTCTTTAAAAGTTCGTCGACTGCTTTATTTAAACTAAAGGGAGGTCCATTAGGTCTTTTAATACCTAATCTAGCATCCAGCCAAAAGCACCTTGGACATTGAATAAATAATTCTATTTTAGATCTGCTTATTTTAAATGGACTTTTTTGACCAACTTTATATACATTATTGGAGTTATAATAATTTTGTGACATATTTACTACTAATTGTATCAAACTAACTAATAATATCTCATTAATATATGGAAAAAGATCCACCAATTAGAAATTATATTGCTTCGGAACATTTTTTATATTCAGCTTTACCGAATATAAAAGTTTACGATAAAGAACATAAATTAATAGGATTCATGAAAGTAAGATTTCGTACATTTTATAAAAAATATAATTTTATATATAGGTCTGAAGCAGCCGACAATATTATTTTTACTCTAGAAAAATTTAAATTACCTAAAAGAGCCTTTGGCTATAAGGTTTTAGACAATAGTAAGAAGGAGGTTATTAGTATAAAACATCTTGGACCTAGACTATTTTTTAGAAAAAGTAACTTTGAATTATCTAAAAAAAATGAAACGATTGGATATATAAAAGAAAATAGTAGCAAAATATATATTATTAAGCACTCTTTTTTAGTAATACCCCTAATTGGTGATTTTTTCTATAATCTAGCGAGTTTTATTCCAAAATCTTATTTAATCTGTCGATCTTTTCAAGAAACAAGAACTAGCCGTAAAGTTGCAAAAATTAAAATTTTCGATAACTTTGTAAATGTTAATCTAAAACTCGATCTTTTTAATAATTTGATCGCAGATGAAGAACTTATGGCAATATCCGCAATCTTAGAAATGATTGAAGTAACTTCAAAAAGATAATTATACAATTTTTAGAATTTCCAAAGGATGGTCTACTATAAAATCTGGATTATATTTTTTTAGTAATTCCTTATTATTAAAACCCCAACTAACAGATATGATTTTAATATTATTTTTCTTAGAAGCTTCGATATCTCTAGGTTCATCCCCAACATAATAGACATCTTCTTTATTGAGTTTATTTTTAGAAATTATTTTTTTCAAATTTCTGGCTTTACCAAAAAGACCTACGCTACCATATATTTCTTTAATATACTTATTAAGTTCATATTTTTTTAAAAATAAACTAATATTTTTTTCACTATTACTACTCATAATATAAATATTATAATTCTTAGCATTTAAACTTTTTAATAATTGATCGATTTCAGTAAAAGGTTCGATTTTGCTAATCTTTTTAAGCATTAACTTTCTTCCCCTGAATAAAAGGTAGGGCCATTTCATTTTAGGAATATTTAATTCTTTAGCTACGTCAATAAGCTGCAAATCTTTTAACCTAATAACCTCTTTTTTATCCAATAATTTAGGGTGTTTAGTAAGATCGTGTGCTATTCCTATAATTAAACTAAAACTATCTGCTAAAGTCCCATCAAAATCAAAAATAATTGTTTTCATTTGTATATTTTATGTTGAATATTTATCTTTTGTCTAATTTTCTAATATCATCATGGTTCAGTCCAAAGTAGTGAGCAATTTCATGCCACAAAGTATGTTTAAGTTGTTCTTTTAAGGTTTTAAGGTCACTTGATACGGATTCTATAGGTAGTTTAAATAAAGTAATTTTATCTGGAATAAATTTTTGACTACCCTGTCTTGCGCTTATGGGAGTTCCTTCATATAAACCAAATAAAGTTTCATAGGGTTTTAAATTTAGGTTTTCCCTTTGTAGTAAGCTCGGTTCGTCTTCAAATATAATTGCTACATTCTTAATAGCATTAACATGATCTTTAGGTAATTCCTTTAGACAATCGTCTATTAAATCTTTAAATGTTTGGTCACTTACTTTATACATTTTTTTATTTAAATAAATCTGGATATATTGATTTAGTAACTTCATCAATTTCGTATCTTAAATTTGGAAATGGTACGCCTTCTCTTGCCGTCACACCCTCAAGCGCCCAAAAGAATCTTTCTGAATAACCCCAACCACAGGTTGGAGGCATGCCATATTCAAGCATTTCAACAAAATCGATATCTAACATTTGAGCCTCAACATCTCCAGCTTCTCTAAGTTTTTGTTGTTCTAAAAATCTATTTAATTGATCAATGGGATCATTTAACTCAGAGTATCCGTTACCCATTTCAGTACCGGCAAAAACCGGATGAAACCTTTGAGTTAATCTTGGATCACCGGGATCTTTTTTTGCTAGAGGAGAAATACTTAATGGCTCTAAAATTAGCCAAAACGGTCCTTCTGATTCTCTCCTAATTAATTTCCAAACATTATCTAGAGCTCTTTCAATTGAAATTTCACCATCTAATTTAACACCATTATCTTTTAAAATGGCCTTCAAATTATTTAAATCTGGGTTAAATACGTCAACCTTAAACTTTTCTTTTAAAATATCGGCATACTTTACTTTTGGCCAAGGTTTATCTAGATTAATTTTAAATTTACCTACTTCAAACTGTAATTTATCCCATGTCTTTGAAGCCACATATTTCATCATTCTCTCATAAAAATCGATACCTTCTTCGTAACTTTGATATGCCGCATAACTTTCCATGGCTACGTGTTCCGGTAAATGCTCATCAGAATAATTCTCATTTCTAAATCTTGGACCAATATCAAAAACTTTTTCATACCCCGCCCCAATCAACCTTTTTAGCGGTAATTCGTGACTAATTCTTAAATAAAAATCTTGATCGAGGGCGTCCATATGTGTCACGAAAGGATTAGCATCAGCACCTCCCGTAGTGTGCTCTAAAACTGGAACATTTATTTCTATAAAGCCCTCTTTATTGAGAAATTCTCTAGTAGATTGCCAAAACAAGCTTCGTCTTTTAAAACGTTCTTTGACATCTTCGTTTACATTTATATCCACATATCTTCTTCTTAATCGTTCTTCTTTGTTAGTAAAACCATCGTGAACTGTAGGTAAGGGTCTTAACGATTTCGAAAGTATTCTAAAACACTTTACATTTAGAGATATCTCACCCGTTTTAGTTTTACCAATTAAACCATTGGCTTCAATAAAATCTCCACTATCTAATAAATTTATTTGGTCAAATCCAAGTTTAGAGCTATCTTTACTGACATCAATCTCTTCTATTTGAGATTTTTCCATAAATAGCTGAATTTTAGAGCTTTCATCTTTAATAACCACAAAGGCAAGTTTCCCGAATTTTCTAATATTAACTATTCTACCTACTAGACTAACTTCTTTATCAACAAATTTATCAAAATCTTCAATAATATCTTTTATATAATTAGTACGGTTTGTCTTTGCAGGATAGGGGTTTACACCAAGACCTTTAAGCTGATCAAGTTTCCTTAGTCTCTCATCTCTTAATTCTTTTAAGTTTGCCATTAAATATAATACTTGTTAATTACTATTTATAAGTATAATAAAAAAAATAGTTCTAAACTAATCTATTTTACTTAAGATATCTCAACTATTTTAAATGAAGAAGTTTCTTGAGGAGTTTTAATCTCCACCATATCACCTAGTTTTTTATCTAACAATGCTGCACCGATCGGAGACTCATCAGATATTTTCCCATTTAAAGGATCGGCTTCGACGGTGCCTACGATTTGAAATTTTTTAACGTCAGAGTCATTCTTTAATTTTACTATTGACCCTAAACGTACTTTATTGTCAGATTTTGGCTTTTGGATGACTTCAACATTTATCAAAATATTTTCTATTTCACTGATTCGAGCTTCATCCTTTTCTTGCTCAGACCTTGCAGATTGATATTCGGCATTTTCACTTAAATCCCCCAGTTCTCTGGCATTCTTAATAGCTTCTGCAATTAAAGGTCTTCTATTTTTAAGATCGTTTAACTCTTTTTCTAATTCACTTATTCCATCTTTCGTTAATCGAAACATTTTCTTCATATTTATAACCCTTCTCTTAAATGCTGTTACTTTACTAGATTGATCAAGTCAATGTATTTTATAATTTTTTCAGTTTTTTCAGTTCTTTGCTTTACGGCAACTTCCTGTTCACCGTGTTTTGAGCTAATTATAGCCCTAATTGGTATCCCCAAAAGATCTGCGTCAGCAAATTTTTCACCAATTCTTATATCTCGGTCATCATATATTACATCAATACATTTTTGTGTCAATAGATCATATAATTTTTGGGTTTTTGCTTGGGTTTTTTGATCTTGGCTAACGCTAATTAAGTATATTTTTGCAGGAGCAATATTAATTGGCCAAATCAAACCTAAATCATCCGAAAATTTTTCAGCTATCACACCCATAAGCCGACTTATTCCTATCCCATAACAACCCATAACAATCGACTTTTTCTGGCCATTATTGTCAGTATAATATAGGCCTAGTTGATCAGTATATTTTGATCCTAATGAAAAAGTATTGCCCACTTCTATAGCCTTATGGGGCTCTAGCTCTGACTCCTTAAGGCCTATCTTTTTAAGGTTCTCTGGATTATAAATTTCCTTGTTTATAGCAATCTTATTTTTTTTATCTAAGTAAATTAGATCTTCCCCTACCTCGCTAAGAGTTTGAAACTCATCACTAAAAGATGAGCTAAATATTCCACCGTCAGCATAAGTTCTATAAGTATCATCACCAATACCCAACTTTTCGTATATCTTATAGTAGGCTAATAAAACTTCATCGTAATATTGTTGATGATCCTCTTTATTTAAACTAAAAGAGTAAAGATCCTTCATTAAGAATTCTCTTCCTCTCAATAAGCCACTTTTTGCTCTTAATTCATTTCTAAACTTATTTTGAATCTGATAAACATATACCGGTAAATCTTTATATGAATTAATAAAGCCTATTAAGCTATCGACGATTGGCTCTTCGTGTGTTAGGCCAATTCCTAAGTCCTGACCATTATTGAGCTTAGTTTTAAACCAATTGTCTACTTTTTTATCATCCCATCGATCGGTTTTCTCCCAAATGTCCCTGGGCTGTAAAACGCTCATTTGGACTTCAAGAGCACCTATCTTATTCATCTCCTGTCTAACAATTTCGGATATTTTATCTAAGACTATCTTGCCTAAAGGAAGATAGCTATATACTCCAGCCATTTCCTTATGAATAAAACCGGCCTGAATTAATAGTCTGGCATTGTTAGCACTCTCATCGCTAGGAATTGATTTACTTGTTTTGGTATATAGTTTTGATAGTTTCATAATAGCCTTATTTTTTATTCTATCTATTCTAATCTAGCTATGTTCGATAATCAATTAATGAATTATCATTAAAGGAGATAAATATATTATAAAGAAGGCTACAAAATTTTTTAATCCATGTAATGTCATAGAGGCATAGAGGCCATTCGTTTTTTCTCTTAAGAAAACTAGCACCATAGACAACACAAAAGTATCTATAGCTCCCACCCAAAGAGGGCCGCCAACCCCTTCTATGAGATGAGCGCTCGCAAAAATAAGACTTGTAACAATGGCTGCAAATATTTTTGGCATCCATTTTTTCATACTTCCGTACAAAAAACCTCTAAATACTATCTCTTCAGCAATAGGGGGTAATATAACTAGGCTGATAAAAGTTACGATTAAGGGAGCCACCCCATGGACACTATTAAAACCTATGTCTTGTTTTTGGTTAGGATTAAAACCTTTGATAAGTGACGTAACTAAAATTATGGCAACGAAATAGATTGGATAATAAATTATCAGACCTAAAAAACCATATAGAGGGTCCTTTAATTTAATTTTTCGAAGCCCGATTACACTCTTTTTAACCTTATATTTTTTTAATAGCCAAAGTACCGCAAATACCGTAAAAGCTTCAGCTAATAAAATATATATAAACTGTCCATAAGTCGAATTTGTTAACCATTTACTAGTCTGTTTAGAATCAAAATGTTTAATAAAAATTGGATAAACAAGTATTACAAGGCCTACGAATTGACTTAATATATAAATTAAAACGACATATAAAAGACCCATCCATGGCGACCAACTAATAGAGTCACTAAGTTTTTTGTTATTTAATTGCTTTTCTTCCATCAATTAAAAGAACCTCTTTATATCCAGATATGTTACTACAGCTAATAAAGTCAATAATAACAGCATTCCAATTGCATTAACTAATTCTTCCCTTTTTGGGCTTAGAGGCTTCTTAATACCCCTAGTAAACAGTGTTAACCAGAATCTTCCCCCATCTAAAGCAGGAATTGGCAACACATTCATTATAGCTAACGTTAACGAGATAATAGCTAATATAAATAACATAAAGTATATGCCGGCAGCACTACCATCCCTTAGGATAACAAAAATACCTACCGGACCGACTAACTGATTACTAGCTGAAGTTTGGGCGTTTTTTCGGGCTATCTGGTTATTTGTTGTAGCTCCGGCTATTATTCCTCCTAAACCTTTTATGGCTGTTCCTAAACCTTTAAAAGTTAAATAAAAAACCTGTTTGGTGGTACCTAAAGCAACAATGGGAGCTGCCCAAGTATAGCGAACAGTGGTAAATCCACTATCGTATTGTCCTACCGATACACCTAAATATACTTTTTGATGCGTTTTAGAATAACTAGATTCAACCTCTTTAGTCGTATTTAATACTGTTGATGTAGAATATACTTTTGAATTTCTTTTATATTTAATGACAACTTTTTGTCCTGCAAATTCCTTAGTAACAGACTGCAAATCGTATATATTTGTTATTTTTTTAATATTATTTGACACTCCAATGGAAATTAACACATCACCTGGTTTTAGTCCCGCTTTAGAGGCTGGAGAATTTTTCAAAACAGAACCAATTTCAACAAGTGCTGTTTTAGAAGATACGACTTTTTCGTTAGAAGGAATGCTAAATTGATTGGGTATAATTTTAGGCATACCCACTATAGCTAAAATCAATAGAATAAAAATACCTATAATTAAATTGGCAAAAACTCCTGCCAGCATAATTTTGGACTTAACATATAGACTCGCAGCCCCGTAGCTGCCCTTTTGGGTATCAGAATCATGTTCACCTTTTAATTTAACGTATCCTCCAAGTGGTAATAAATTAAACTTAAAAGTCCAACCTTTTTTAGTTTTTCTCTTGTATAAAGTAGGTCCGAAAAATATGGCAAACTCTTCAGCCTCAACGCCATTTCTGGTGGCAACAATGAAATGACCAAACTCATGAGCAACAATTAAACCTATAAAGATTAATATACCCAACACGAAAATGAAAATTGCCATTACTATCTATTTCCTTTTATTCTTTAATCCAGTATACCAGTATCTACTGTTTAGATTAAAATTAGCTTAAATCTTACTTTCTCTAAAGAGTCATCACTTCTTTTTCTTTATCGGTGGCCAGAGTTTCAGAATCTTTTTTAGAATCTGAGATTTTATCGTTTATTTGTTTTTCAGCCCTTTTACACTCATCTTCGCTAATTGTCTTATCTTTTTTAAGTTTATCAAGTGCGTTTAATGCGTCATGCCTAAAACCTCGTTCTCTTACTAACGATTCTTCGAGTTTTTGACTAATTTGTTTAGCAATCTCTCTTCTTCTTTCTTCGGTTAAAGGAGGTACAGGAATTCTTATAACTCTTCCATCATCACTAGGGTTAAATCCTAGGGTCTGATTATTTCTAATAGCACTCGAAATATGTTCTAGGTTATTAGGATCAAAAGGTGTGACCTGTAATAAAGTAGCGTCGACTACACTTACAGTTGCCAGTTGGTTAAGTGGCATAGTTGTGCCGTAAGCTTCCACCATGATTGTCTCTAGCATACTAGGATTGGCTCGACCAGTTCTGAGAGACTTTAGGTCATCTATAAATTTCTGACTCGACTGTTTAAGCCTGTCATCCAA
Source organism: bacterium (assembly GCA_021806285.1). Lineage (GTDB taxonomy): Bacteria > Patescibacteriota > Saccharimonadia > Saccharimonadales > UBA4665 > JAJZMH01. The sequence goes on from JAJZYA010000005.1 coordinate 8,831, forward strand.
AGTTTTAATTATTTGATTACTGTCCATATTTATAAATATAACAAAATTGTTTAGATTTAATCTACAATTTCACCTAAAGCGATTCTACTAAATTTACGAATAACAATATTTTCGCCTAATTTTGCTATATTTTCCTTAACTAATTCTCCAATCGTAGTATCTGGATCTTTAATAAAAGGTTGATCTAGTAAACACTTCTCAGCAAAATACTTTTTAACCTGATTATCTACGATCTTTTCAATCATGTCTTTTGGTTTATTTGATTCTTTAGCCTTTTCAATAAATTCATTTTTGATCTTTTCAATGTCTTTGGTCGGAACCTTTTCGATACTTAAATACTCTGGGTTGCTAGCTGCAACATGCATAGCTATATCTTTTGCTAAATTAGCAAAGATTTCATTTCTAGCCACAAAGTCTGTCTCACAATTGAGCTCAACAACAACTCCAATCCTGTTGTCGTGATTATATGTAGTAACTAAGCCCTGGCGAGCTTCCCTTTCACCTCTTTTTTCAGCTTTAGTAAGACCTTTCTTGCGCATTTCCTCTAATGCCTTATCAAAATTACCACCATTTTGTTCTAAAGCATTTTTTGCATCAGTTAATCCTACTCCCGTAAGATCTTTAAGTCTTTTTATTTCTTTAATATCTATAGCCATGGTTTTCTCCTTTATATCTGAGATTTATTTAGATTTTGACTTTGCTTTTCCAGCTTCGATCGCCTGACCAATATAATCAGCAATTAATTGAATGGTTTTAATAGCGTCGTCGTTAGCAGGAATTGGATAGCTAATTTTAGTAGGATCGGAATTACTGTCACATATACCTATAACTGGAATTTTCAACTTATTAGCTTCCCTAACCACTATTGAATTAGCTGTTGAATCAACCACAAACACAGCTCCTGGTTTACCGTTCATTTCTTTAATACCGCCATAAATGCGATTCATTTCTTCAATTTCTTCTTGAACTCTTTGAACTTCCAATTTGTTGTACTTGTTCTGTATTTCTCCGCTGGCAATTTTAGATTCCAAATCTTTTAAGTATTTAATACGGCCACTTATAGTGTTCCAGTTCGTCAGAGTACCACCCAACCATCTTTCGGTTACGTAAGGCATTTTCGTTTTTTCAGCTAGGTCTTTAATAATTGCTTGAGACTGAAGCTTTGTTCCAACAAATAATATTTGTTTTGAACTTTGAGATAATTTTGTAACGAATTCTAGCGCTTCATTCAATTTTTGCACTGTCTTGGTTAGGTCAATTATATGAATACCATTCCTTTTAGAATGGATGTAATCCTTCATTTTAGGATTCCAACGACTGGTCTTGTGCCCAAAGTGGGCCCCAGCTTCTAATAATTTTTTAATATCTACCTCTGTAGTAGCCATACTTATTTCCTTTCTCTTCGATTGAGCGCCTTATTTAGATTCTCAGAGAATCTAAAAAGGAGGATATAATTCTCAATCTGTTTAATTTATTCGATTCAATAATAACAGATAAACGATATAAATTCAATCCAAACTTTTTATCAATAAATTGAATCTTGAGACTATTGACCTAAATCAATAGATTATGTATAGTATAACTTCGTATTATGAAAAAAGGTTTACACGCATCAAACTATAGACTTGTTGTTTTCAAAGACTTAAACAACGGATCTACTTTTTTAACTCGATCTACTGCCGAAACTTCTGAAACTATTAAAGTAGATGGTAAAGAATATCCACTTGTAAATGTTCACATTAGCAGCAGTTCTCACCCATTTTATACCGGAGAAGAAAGAATCGTGGACATTGAGGGACGTGTAGATAAATTTAAAGCTAGAGCTGCAGCAGGTGAAGCCGCTCGAAGTAAAAGAGCCAGTAAAGCTCTTAAAGAAAATAAACGCAGCCTTAAAACTAAAGAAACTTCCAAAAAATAAATTAATCACAGTAAATAGGTATATTTTTTAATTTTAATAAAAAATATACAATTTAATTATGAGCACCAACAAAACGGATATCGAATCAGAGTTAGCCGAAATTAATGAAAAACTTCAGGATCCATTAGTATTTTCATCTAAAGACTATCCCTACCTGGCAAAACGTCAAAATGAATTAAATCAAATATTAACTCTATTTAAAAATCAATCTAAATTATTAAATGATATAGAAGAAGCTAAAAATATAATCAAGTCTAACGCCGATGATGATTTAAAAGACTTAGCAGAATCCGAAATCGAAAGTTTAAGCCAAGAACTTGATGAAACAAACTCTAAGCTAAATTCCTTAATAGTTCCTCAAGATCCAAATAATTCCAGAAGTGTTATTATTGAGATAAGAGCTGCTGCGGGTGGAGATGAATCAAGTCTATTCGCTTCAGAATTATTTAGAATGTATTCAAGGTGGTCAGAAAATCATAATTATAAAATTGAAATTTTGAGTGAAAATGCTAATGAAGTTGGTGGATTTAAAGAAATAATTTTCTCAGTTAACGGAGTTGACGCTTATAAGAATTTAAAATATGAAGCCGGTGTACATCGAGTTCAAAGGGTTCCCACTACCGAAAGTCAAGGTAGAATACATACTTCAACAGTTACTGTGGCAGTATTACCAGAAGCTGAGGAAAAAGACATTGAAATTAATCCGAATGACCTAAGAATAGATGTATATAGATCGAGTGGACATGGTGGCCAATCGGTTAATACAACTGATTCAGCCGTCAGAATTACCCATATACCTACGGGGATTATGGTGGCAAATCAAGACGAAAAGTCACAAATCAAAAATAAAGCTAAGGCTTTAAGTATATTAAGAGCTAGATTATTAGCTATTAAAATCGAAGATGAACAAAAAAAGCTTTCAGAAGCTCGTATTGCATTAATTGGATCAGGAGATCGTAGTGAGAAAATTAGAACTTATAATTTTCCTCAGGACAGAATAACGGATCATAGGATTAATTATTCAAGATCAAATATCCCTCAAGCGATGGATGGTGACATTGATGATATAATATCTAAACTTCAAGAGGCAGAAGCTAAAATTGTTAATGAAGAAAAACGATAATATTTCTGTAATATTAAAAAAATACACTTCTCTATTAAATAAGGAAGGAATCAAAAACCCCCGACTAGATGTTCTGATATTCCTGGAAAACGTAACGGGATTTAATAGAGCAAAGATATTATCCAATCCATCTCACATATTAAATAGATACGAAATTAAATTGTTCAAAAATATGATTAATAGACGCCTCAAAAAATATTCTGTAGCAGAAATTGTTCAACATAAAGAATTTTATGGGCGTGAATTTTTTGTGAACAAGAACGTCCTAATACCAAGGCCAGAATCTGAAACAATAATTGATATTTTAGTAGATGTTTGTAAAAATGATCCGACTTTAATTAGAAAATCTAAAACTAAAATATTAGACCTAGGATGTGGTAGTGGGATATTAGGTATAACTGCTAAACTAGAATTAAAAAATGTTTATGTTGAGTTGGTTGATATAGATAAAAAGGCTCTAAAGGTAGCTAAAATAAATGATGTTTTGAACACAACTAATTTATATATTCATAAAAGCGATCTATTTAGCGACGTTCATATTGACTTTGACATAGTGATGGCAAATCTACCTTATGTACCGAATAACCATAAGCCTGATGACTCAGTTTTAAGAGAGCCCCGTTCGGCAATTTTTGCTGGCAATAATGGTTTAAAAATTTACCAACGATTTTTTAACGAAGTATCAAAATTTCAAAATAAACCGTTGTATTTAATACTTGAAGCCCTATCCTTTCAACTCGAAAAATTAAATGAATATGCAAATAAGTGTGGGTACAAAAATTTCAAAAAATCTAATCTTACAATTTTGTATAAACTTAAATGACGGTTAGTTCTTAGCCTCCTATAGAGCCTAATTTTACATTTATATTTATATATTTGTTATTTCTTAATACACTTAAATGTACGACATCGCCTGGCTGATACTGATAAAGTAAGCTGTCCAGACTATTACTTTCATTAATTTTGGTTCCGTTTACGGCAGTAATTACATCCCCTGGTTGTAGTCCAGCATTAGCGGCCGGTGACCCACTAGCAATCGATGGTTGGCTAGTGCTATTTGTTGGTGCTATGAAAGCTCCAAATTGTACACTTAATTTATATTGGTTGGCTACGTCAGGTGTTAATGGTATATATCTTATACCTAAGTAAGGTAAAACAAATTTACCCGTTTTTAATACTTGAGATATTAAACCTTTAACGTCATTAATTGGGATAGCAAATCCTATATTCTGAGCATTACCTGCTATAGCAGTATTTATTCCTATGACCTGACCATTTAAATTAACAAGTGGTCCACCTGAATTTCCCTCATTTATGGCTGCATCGGTCTGGAAAAGATCACTTAGATTTTCGCTTGATCCTGCACTACTTCCAAACAACCCAGTACCACTTCCAGAGCTCGAACTTGCGGTAATATTTCGTCCATATCCAGATATAATTCCACTTGTCACGGTATTTTGAAATTGTCCTAAAGCATTACCTATTGCTACGACCGGATCCCCGACTTGCATTTGAGAAGAATTGCCTATGACGGCTGGGACTAACTTTTGTCCCTTAGCGTTATTTATTTTTAAGAATGCTATATCTAAAGAAGGATTACTACTTCTTCCAACCACACTTACATTTTTAAGTTGCACTCCATTACTCAAAGTAACACTCACGTTTGAAGCCCCAGCAGGTACAACGTGTCGATTGGTTATAATTAAACCATTCGACGAAATAATAATACCAGTTCCTGCTGCCTGCTCCTGTACAGGACCCTGAGTGAGTCCAAAAAATCCAAATCCAGAGGATGAAGTACTCGATCCTCCTGAGTTAATGGTATCGTTTATACTTACCACGCTCTGTCCTACAGTTTTAGCTATTTCACTTATGAGCTGACTATCGGAAGTAACTATTTTCTTTTGATTTGATAAACTTCCATTAATAATGGTACCTGAAGAATTTCTAGACTCCAGCCAGGCTCCACCAAATCCACTTAAAATCCCCAATAAAATAAATACAATAACGATTAATAAATATCTTAATTTGGCTCTATGCTCATTTTTAAGTTTCGGAACTTTAATTGTAGGCACTGTGATCGTGTAAGTCTTCTTGTCTTTATTTGTCAAATTATCTGAATCTTTTTCCATATTTACCTCCTTTTATCAAATTTAAACTATCTTACTTCCCCACCAATTGGAAATAAATAAAATTAAAAACGTGAACAACAACATGGCAATAATTACTTGTCTTCTAAGTAGCTTGTTTAATTTAGCTTGATGATCTAAATAATAAAGAGTTGCCACTCCATAACCAATAACGCCCAGCAATAAAGTGGGTTGGGCAACAAATTTATAATAGATCAGCCAATGAGATAAAACCCAAGTCAATGAAGCCCCAAAATATGCCCATATATACGATAATAACCTTGCATAAGGCTCATCAAAGTCATCAAAGAAATGATGTGCAGCAAAATAACATATTATCCCACTTAAAAACGTTAGCCCGTAAAGTGGACCATTAACCCAAGCTAGGAATAGAGCCGACAAACCTAAAGCTTGGCCAATAAATGCTTGAGTTGAATTCATGAGCAAAGTACTTGATGGCTTTATAAAAATTAACCAAACCGCATAAAGCACTACCCACGCCATTTGATAATAAATGTTGGTTGTATGTGTCATAAATATAACAATCGATAGGCCGACTATCATATCTACGGCATTTGCTCTAAAATTAGCAATCCAAAACCTAGGTTTTACAGCTACCATACGCCATTTACTTAACAACACTAGACTGAATGCTAACTGAATAAAATTAAGCCTAACCAAGACTAGTAATACTATTGGAAATAATATATTTAGTAGTAAATGTAAAAAAGCTGAAAAGCCAGCAGTTGGTTTTAACCTTTCAATAATAGAACTCATACCAATGATAATATAATATCAAATTTTATCGAATATTCAGAATATTTCTTAAATTAAGCATTTTCATGTTATAGTCTTTGCTATATATGAATGATAATGCCTTGAAAAATACTAAAAATCAAAATAAGGACATTAGAAGAGATTTTTTCTCGGTCTTAGGTGTATTAGTAGCTGCTTTAGTATTTGCAGTCATCATATCTACGTTTGTTTTTCGCTCATATCAAGTAGATGGCCCCAGTATGGAAAATACTCTACATAATAACGATAAGCTTATTGTCTGGAAACTGCCAGTCACCTGGTCAAAAATAACAGGGCATCCATACATCCCCAAAAGAGGAGATATTATAGTATTTAAAGAATCAGGTTTAGCTCAATTTGGCCAATCAAACACTAAAGATCTAATTAAAAGAGTTATCGGTCTACCGGGAGATAAGGTTGTTGTTGGTCATGGAATATACATGATCTACAACAAAAAACATCCAAAAGGTTTTGATCCAGATAAAACTCTACCTTACGGTAAAAATATACCTTATACGAGTGGTAATGAAACAGTTAAATTAGGACCAAATCAACTTTTTGTTTCAGGGGATAATCGTCCAGATTCTCTAGATTCAAGAGATTTTGGACCAATTAATGCCAATCAAATAATTGGCAAGCTGGTACTACGATTTTACCCATTAAATGAGATAAAAATCTTTTAATTTATATTTTACTTGTGCTAGACTTAAGAAGTAATTAACTTTTTTAAAAATAAAAATGCTAAGTAAAATAAAAATTATATTATTTATTGGTTCGTTTTTGGCTACCCTATTATTTCCAGGTCTAGTCCTAGCTGCTTCTAACGTAATCTACATTACTCCGCAGAATACTACAGTTAACCAAGGAGCAAACTTTAGTGTAGAAGTAAGGATAGATCCAAACTCATCCATAAATGCTGTCCAAGCTTATGTGAACTATAACAGTTCTATTATCCAATATGACAGTCTAAGCTTAGGGGCGTTCACGCTTTGTGCTCAACAAAGTGGTGGTGGTGGACAGGTTCAAATATCGTGTTCAACCACGTCTAGTGTAAACACCGATTCATTAATAGCAACTATTAACTTTACAGCTTTAAGCGGAGGATCATCTGGCTTAAATCTATCAAACTACAATGCCGTAAATTCTAGCACCGCCACCTATACTAATCCATCTGCTCAAAATGGAAGCGTAACCGTAAACGAACCCACTCCCACTACCTCAACTTCAAGTCCGGCCAGCCCTCCCGCTCCAACTTCAACATATACCACAAGATATAGTTACAATTACCCCATACCTTCAAAAACTATCTCTAATACAGTCGCTCCTCAATCCACTCCCCCGGCAATACCTTTGAAAATTAATTCTTTAAACTTACATTTTTATTTTTCAAACGGAGAAATAATAATTTCTTGTAATCAAAACGTATCAGGTGTTCTTAAATTTGGAATTAATCCCAAAAACTTATCAAATCTAATTAATGGATCTTCAAATTCTTCCACCGAAACATTTAAATTAAATCCGTCTAACTTAACGCCAGGAACAAAATATTATTATCAATTTACTTTAAATGGCCCTAATGGCTCTAATTACACCTCTCCTATTAAGTCATTTCAAACTAAAGGGTTAAATGTTAGCTTATTAGTTCTTGGTTCAAATGACAAAAATGTATCAAATCTCAAAGTGTTTATAGACAACTCTAAATCCTATATAGCCACAAACAATAAAGGAGTGCTCTACCTTACGAACATATCCCCGGGAATTCACACAATCGCTTATAAAATAAATAATAAAACCTATTTCAATTCATTCTATGTCCAAAATCTAGTAATGAACTATGGAAATGGCTATCAGACAGCTAAACCTCAAAATTTAGCAGTCATACTGTCTTCTTACCAACAAAAACATGCAAGCAATTTATGGATCTGGATTACAATAGCCATCATAGTATTGCTAGCTATTGCTACTTATATCTTATCTAAAGTTATAAAAATTAAAAAATTAGTAAATATATTCGAGTCACATAAAGATTTAAAAATTATGGCTCCAAAAATATAATCTTATTCAGTCCCGTATTTACTAGCTAACAAACTAAGATCTATGAGATTGACGGTCCCATCTCCATTAATATCGGCCCTGCCGACAGACGGACCAGATTGCCCGTATTTACTAGCTAACAAACTAAGATCTATGAGATTGACATGACCATCTTCGTTAATATCCGCCGGAAGATAGGTGGTTATAGTTTGAGAAGCAGTTGGACTGGCTAAATTTGAGAACGGATCAAAAGCCTGAATATAATAAGTATACGAAGTATTGGGTGTTAGATTATTATCAGAATAACTATTACCACTAGTTACTGTAGCTATTTTGACACCATTCCTATAAATATAATATCCTCCGATCATGCTATTAGCACTTGGCGTCCAAGAGATATCAACAGATGTACCATTATAATTACCGACTTTTAGATTTAAATTAGTTGCGGGTTGCACAACAAAACCGCTTATACCATTTGGACTTCCAAGTCCGCTCGGAGTATCAAATCCTACACCTGCAGTACAGTTTGTCGTAATAGTAGAGGTGCAGTCATTTCCTGACGTAATGTCGTGAGAATTTTGTGAATTAAAAGACCCATAGAGTATTGAAACGGCATTATTATTACTTAAAACTCCTCCCGCTAAGGCATACATGGAGGCGATTAATGGACTAGATAGCGACGTACCCCCAATCTCGTACCAACTTCCAGCCGTACTGCTGGTTGCCAGATAAACGGCCATTCCGCTGTTAGGGTCAGCGTCTGCTGAAATATCACCATATGCCCTATAGCTTCCACACCCTGCAGTACTCCAATTTGATAAAGCCAACTGCCAAGCTGGAGCACTATTAGTTGAACAACCACCTCCGCTACTAGACCAGACCGTTTCACCCGCCCAAGTGTTATTAGAGTTTATAGATAAGGTTGTACCTGAGGCAGCAACAACATTAGGTAGGTCAGCTGGCCAGGAAACATTGGTTGCACCTGAATCCCCCGAACTAGCTACTATAGCCATACCGGTATGTTCATAATAAGAATCATACGACGCATTCTCAGTCGAAGATCCATAACTATTAGATATTGCAACGGGATTAAACGAAGAAGCAGTTGCCTCAGAAGTGGCTAAATCCGCAACTCCAGCCGTATTAGCTTCCACAAGTAAAATCTTACAGGTTTGACACATCATATGGGCAGTTTCAACATCTAAAGCTATCTCATCATTCCATCCAGAACTAATATTTGCTGGTAAGGGTGAAGACTGTCCGCTTTCGTTCACGATTGTTAAACAGCCATTGGATTCAGTACATGCCGGAAGTCCATAATATGAATCATATCCATCCAAAGATTCGTCTATAGTTCCTCCGCTATTATCAAAACCTCCCGCATCAACTATCGCAATCGTTTCAGGTCCATATGTAGACGGTGCAGAACAAACAGACTGTACGGGACCGTTTGGAGCACAGGGTAAATTATAGGCTGTATGAAATTGTACTGGACCAATACTACCAACCACACTTAAAGGAATATTCATTGGACTTCCATTTAAATTAGAAACAACATACGCTAAGCAAGAAACCTGGTTTTGGTTTGTGTTGTTACAAGCTCTTTTAACTGTATGAAGCGGATTAATTGAATTATTTAAATCAAGAGCAAAAACACGTCCAGTGTTTATGCTTCTAATGATAAACACCAAAATAAAACTCAGCATCAATATTAAAAAATATCTTAAATATTTATTATTTTTAACCAGTTTTATCATTTTTTGTTTTATTTTTTAACTTCTCTATTATAACATCATAAAATTTTTTAAACTATTCAAAAGTAAAGGTATCGTGATATATTCATAACATGCCAGAAACATCAAAAAAAGGTTTAGGTAGAGGGTTTGAGACTTTACTCCCCGCTGCTTTTAATAAATCGATCTTATACAAAGAAGATCGTATAGAAAATATTGAGCTCGACAAATTGATCCCTAATCCTAATCAACCAAGAAAACATTTTGGAGAAGCATCTTTAAATGAATTATCAGAATCTATTAAACGACATGGTATTATCCAACCACTTGTAGCATCACCCAAAAACGGTAAATACTACATTGTAGCGGGAGAAAGAAGATGGAGAGCAGCTAAAATAGCTGGGTTAAAAACCGTTCCTGTTATTGTTAAAGAACGAAAGGATCTTGAGCAATTAGAAGTAGCTTTGATTGAAAATGTCCAAAGAGTAGATCTAAATTCTATAGAACAAGCATTAAGTATTGAAAAGCTTAATCAAGAGTTTAATATACCTATAAGCGAAATAGCTAAAAGGCTTGGCAAAGCTAGTAGTACTGTAATTAATATCGTAAGACTCCTTAATCTACCAGATAATGCGAAGAAAGCTCTTATTGAAAATAAAATAAGTGAAGGACATGCTAGACAAATTCTAGCCGTAGAAAGTAAGGAACAACAAGATTATCTTTTAAAATCTATTATTAATAATCATTGGACCGTTAGAAAAGCCGAACAGTTCGTGGTGGGACTTAGAAAAAGTAAAGAATTAAATAAAGCCAAAGAGCATACTAAGATTGAAAATGTTCATACTAAGTTTTTAACTAAAAAGCTATCAACAACAGTTACAATTAGACGAACAGCCCATGGTGGTAAATTAGAAATTAGCTTTAAAGACGACCAAGAACTTCAAAGAATAGTTAAACTATTCCAATCTAGATAAGACTTCTCTAGCCAAGTTTTTGTATGCTTTAGCGCCTTTGCTCCATTTATCGTGCTCGGATATAGCCTTGCCATAACTTGGCGCTTCCGCCAATCTAACATTTCTAGGAATATTTACGGAAAACACAATATCTTTAAAATACTTTGTTATTTCTTCTTTAACTTGAGAACTTAGAGTAGTTCTTTTGTCGTACATCGTTAAAACCACTCCCAAAATCGATAA
>JAJZYA010000063.1 GCA_021806285.1 bacterium
CCTGCTGGTAATTTAATGGCCTGCTTAGCTTCATTTTCACCTATCACTATAATCACCGGTGTAGAACCAGGATAGTTATTTATAACTTCTTTAATATTATTTAAAGCGCGAGTATCAGACAGATCATTTAATTTAAGATAAACTTTTTCATTAAGGTTCTGATCGATGTCTTTGGCTCCGGGTCCGCTATATTTAGAAACACTTAAACTATTTACATCAATTTCATTAATCGATTCCGCTATAAAACTAACCGGACTATTATTATTGGATTTGGACGAAACTTTAAGTTTAAACATATAGACCTTGTCCTTATTTAAACTTGAAGCTACTTCATCGTATAACTTCGGAAATACTACTATTTCAAAATCTTTATTTAAGGTTTCGATTTTAACAAAGGCCATTTTTTGATTAGATTTAGTCGTAATGTTATGAATATTCGATATAATACCAATAACGTTAATTAGACTAGATTCCTGAAGTTTACTAAAATCTTTATCGTTATCTGAATTCTTTTTTATATAATCACTAAATTCCGCTAAGGGATGTTGGCTAATATAAAGCCCCAGCAATTCCCTTTCCCATGACAAATATTGTCTTTTATCTATATCATTATTCTTTCTAATAAGATTAATATAGCTTTCAATTTTAGTAGTTTCCTGATCGTCTAAGTTTGCGAAAATATTAACCTGTTTACTATTGTTATTTTTATGATTCTGAGACGCATATTCTATAAGTAACTCGATATTATCTAATAATAGTTGACGATCTTCAAATTCATCAAAAGCACCAACCTTAATTAAACTTTCAAGCACTTTTTTATTAGATATTTTTGGATTTACACGATTAAGATAATCTTCAATGGACTTATAGGGCGTGTCCTTTCGGGACTCGACAATCTCCGTTGCCGCTCCTTCTCCGACATTTTTTACGGCTTTCAGACCATATCTAATTTGATTGTTATTGGTATCAATACCAAATTCTACGAAAGATTTATTTATGCTAGGAGGAAGGACCTCTATGTTCATTTTTTTACATTCGTTGATTTCAACTCCCAGTCTATCGCTATTGTCATAATCGGTCGTCATTAATGCCGCCATATAAGCATTTGGGTAGTGGGCTTTTAAGTAGGCTGTCCAATAAGATATCTGACCATAGCAAGTAGCATGGGCTTTATTAAAGGAATAATCTGCAAATGGTTGAATTAATTCCCATAACTTTTGGGCCGATTTTTTAGTTAGACCCTGATTAATACAACCCGTTATAAACTTGGGCTCTTCTGCCGCCATGATAGCTCGATTTTTTTTACCGATAGCTTTTCTAACTAAATCAGCTTCTCCTGCAGTATAGCCAGCTACAAGTTGCAGGAGTTTAATAATCTGCTCCTGATAAACAATTACTCCGTAAGTTTCTTCAAGTATCGGCTTTAAAGATTCGTGAAGATAAGTGATACTTCCAGGATTATTCTTTCCTTTAATAAAATTAGGAATTTCTGACATTGGTCCAGGACGGTATAATGCTCCCATAGCTACAATGTCTTCAAATAAGTTCGGCTTTAGTTCTTTTAAATAACGCTTCATACCAGACGATTCTAACTGGAATATACCGGTAGTATCAGCTCGTTGGAGTAATTCAAAGGTCTTGGGATCATCGTTAGGAATTTCGAGGAGTTTAATATCATCTTTATATACTTTTTTAATAATACGAATCGTATTATTAATAGTAGTTAAGTTAGACAATCCTAAGAAATCAATTTTAAGGAGGCCGAGCTCATCAATTGGTCCCATGTTATATTGCGTTGCGATAACACCCTTTTGAGCTAATTCTAGGGGAACATATTCAGATATATCGCTAGGAGCTATCACTACTCCAGCAGCGTGAACGCCGTGACTACGTATCGTACCTTCTAGTTGCACGGCAAGATCAAATATTGACTTAGCAGTTTCGTTACTGTCATATTCATTTTTTAAGTTTTTATCTTCTTTTAAACTTACCTTTAAGGGAATATGCCTACCTTGAACTGGCATTGGCAACATTTTAGCTAGACGGTCAGCTTCTTGGTAAGGCACTTCAAGCACCCTAGCTACATCTCTAACCGCATTACGAGCAGCCATTTTTCCAAACGTTACAATATTGGCTACTCTATTAGAACCATATTTTGATACACAATATTCAATAACTTCATCTCTCCTACTATCTTGGATATCAATATCGATATCTGGCATCGAAATACGATTTGGATTTAAGAATCTTTCAAACATTAAATTGTATTTAAATGGGTCAATTTCTGTAATTTTTAGAGCGTAAGCAACTATTGAACCGGCGGCCGATCCTCTTCCTGGTCCAAATATTATTCCTTGGTCTTTTCCCCAATTAATAAAATCTTGAACTATTAAAAAATAACCGCTAAAGTGCATCGATTCTATAATACCTAGTTCATATTCAGCTCTTTTTAAAATTTCTTCAGGAAGAGCTGATTTAATCTTCTCGATATTATTTAAATTAGAATTTTTTATGTATCTATTTTTTAAGCCTTGGTAAACTAATTCATTTAAGTAAGCTGCTTCGTTACTAAAGCCCGCTGGTACATCAAATTTTGGAATCAATGTTTCACCTAATTTAATTTCGACCTGGCACTTATTTGCAATGTCTTTAGTATTAGTAATTAATTCGGGATGTTCTTTGCCCCATCTTTTTATAATTTGCTTAGGTTCGGTTACGTGTAATTCAAAGTCTTTTAAACTAAACCTGTTGGTATCGTTTAGATATGAGTTAGTTTGGATGCAAAGAAGTACCTCGTGGGCGATTTGGTCACTGTGCCTTAAATAATGAGCATCACAAGTTACAACTGTTTTAATCTTGAGTTCTTCGGCTATTTTAAATAGATTATCATTTACTCGGTGTTGTTCCGGATTATAAGTAGGGTGCTCTGGGTGACCGTGATCTTGAATTTCTAGGTAATAATCGTCTTGAAAAACGTCCTTATACCATTTAGCTATTTTTAGAGCTTCGCTATATTGATTGTTTAATATAGCTTGACCCACCTCACTTCCCATACAAGCACTTAAACAAACAAGACCCTCACTATACTTTTTTAAAGTTTTTCGGTCTATTCGAGGTTTATAATAAAAGCCCTCTAAATTAGCTATGGTTGAAAGCTTCATAAGGTTTTGATATCCCTTATTACTTTTGGCTAGTAGGATTAAATGATAGTTATTTTTATCTAATCCCACCTCTTTATCTTCCAAGTTTCGACTAGCCACATAAGTTTCTATCCCTAATATAGGTTTAATGCCCTGGTTGTTGGCTTCTTTATAAAATTCAATTAGACCAGATAAGGTGCCATGATCTGTTACGGATACAGCCTCCATTCCTAAATCTTTCACATATGATATTAATTCAGGAATTTTAGTTAGTCCATCCAATAAACTATATTGAGTATGATTATGTAAATGAACATAGTCCGCTGGTTTTAATTTTGATGTTTGTGTTACCAAGTTATCCTCCGCTTGTACTTGATAACTTAATTATACTAAAGTTTAACTGCTTTTAAAAAACTTGATTTACAACGA
>JAJZYA010000006.1 GCA_021806285.1 bacterium
GATCCATACATAAAGTTGTCTCGCTATTTTTACCAAGATCTTGAGCCAAGATAACGATATCTGAATCTTTATCTAAGTCAATTAATTCAGCTACAGCGTTTAGTGCTATGCTACCGCTTGGATTCGATGGCAGGTAAGAAACTGATAGGTCTAAGTTATCGATATTTTTTTTTAAAACATCTGGCAATGCTAGGAAAATATTACTTCCGCCCGCCTTTTTTAAGGATTCAAAAATTTGAGCCGAGCTAGCAAACTCGTGAGTATTGCCACCAACAATTAAAAATCTCCCACTTAAGCGCTTGTTCTCGGGTTTTGCCCAGATAATATCCTCATATAGAGGACTATCTAGAGTCTGTTTTTCCCAATTTAAACTAGCCATCTAAATCAATATTAATGCTTATCGGACAATGATCAGAGCCCATAATGTTAGGGTGAATATCGGCACTAATTAGTTTGTCTTTAAGCTTATTGGAAATCATGCAGTAGTCTATTCTCCAACCAACGTTTCGAGCTCTTGAGTTTGCGAAATATGACCACCAAGTATAGAAACCGCTTCCTTCTTTAAACTTTCTAAAGCTATCTATAAAACCGGATTCTAAAATATTATCTATACCTTCTCTTTCTTCATTTGTAAAACCCTTTTTACCAATATTTGGTTTTGGATTGGCAAGATCATCTTCTTTATGAGCCACATTAAGATCTCCACAAAATATGACTGGTTTTTTCTTTTCTAAAATCTTCATATATTCAATAAAAGCTGGATCCCATTTTTTATGTCTAAGATCAAGTCGACTTAAATCGTCTTTGGCATTTGGAGTGTAAACACTTACTAAAATAAAGTCTTTAAATACGGCACTAATTACTCTTCCCTCTAAATTAGGATTACCATAATTATCGCTATCAAATCGATATTTATCTACTAGGTCGTTTGGGATACCTTCAATTACTTCTAGGGGTTTAATTTTACTTAAGATGGCAGTTCCGGAATAGCCCGGTTTTTGGGCCGGATAATAATAATTAAATTGGTAGTGTTTTAAATCAAGGTCTATTTGATCAGGCTTAGCTTTTATTTCTTGGAGGCAGATTATGTCTGGGTCTTCTTTTTTAACAAATTCATGAAAAGCACCCTTCTTTATAACCGCTCTAATACCATTTACATTCCAAGAATATATTTTCATTTATATTAAAAAGTATAGCTTTGTTAACAGTTATTTGCTAGACTCATAATTTAGATGAAGGTTAAACCGTTCAAAAGAATATTAATAAAAATATCTGGTGAGCAACTTGCTGGTGAATATGAATTTGGCGTAGACCCTAAGATAGCAAATTTTTTAGCTCAGGAAATAAAAAAAGTAGTAAATGCAGGGCATCAACTAATAGTGGTTGTTGGCGGTGGCAATATGGTTCGGGGAGCGGAAATAGCTGGAAATGGGATAAAGAGAGTTACGGCCGATCAAATGGGTATGTTAAGTGGTTTAATTAACTCAATGTGTTTGACGGATATTTTTGAGTCTAAAGGTATACAAACTAGATGTTTAAGTAATATCTACGCTGAACAGGTAGCCGAATCATTTTCGTTTAGAAGAGCTGAAAAGCACTTGGAAGCTGGTCGCGTAGTGATAGTCGCAGGCGGAATTGCTAGACCTTATTTTACTCACGATACCGCTGCTGTTAGTTTCGCTTTAGAGCTAGAGGCAGAAGTGGTATTAAAAGCTACGAAAGTTGATGGAGTTTATGATCAAGACCCTCATAAATATGCTGATGCCAAAAAAATAGAACATATAACTTTTGACGAGGCAGTTTCAAATCGTCAGATTAAAGTTATGGATAAAGCTGCTTTGGGTCTAGCGCTCGAACAAAAAGTCCCTATCGTTGTATTTAATCCTATTAAAGAAGATAACATCTTAAAGGTTGCCGAAGGCAATATAGTTGGTACCCTAATCAATTAAGTCTGTACAAATTAGTAGATTCCATTATTGTCTTTTATGACACCAAATTGTCTTTAATAGATCAGTTTATTAGCTTCAAGTTTCTGAAAGCAAATGTAAATATGAAGGTAATGTTGGATGATTATAATTATAATTTTAGCACTTTAATATATTATTAAGAGATATAGGCGTTTGACTTTAGAGCCTAGAAGTGAATTTATTCCTGAACCAAGTTTAGATCGTAGACAAATAGGTCGCGAAATACTAAGTCTTCAAGAAGGCCCTATTGATATAGAGCTTTGTAGAGATAAATTAAGAATCGTTAACCCAATAAGAGATTTAGGTGAAGATGAATATAACGTAGATTATATAGTTATTGATCCCAGCAATTATGATCCTACTAACAACAAGGGCTATAAAGGTCTATGGGATGGTCAAGATGTTGTGCTAGGCCGCGATTCCACATATGACCGATTTAAGTTTTCTGATTATGTATCAAGGCAACATGTATTATTGCGAAGATGTGGAGAACAGTTGTTTATTGAAGACCTTAAATCTACTAACGGTACTTACCTTACTACTACTCAAGCAGTTGTCCATCCTAAAACCTAAATATATGGTGATATAACTCCAACCAAAGAAGATTATATTGGTGTAGTTGAACTTGCTGGATATAGTGTTGCATCGGATTCACACCCTAACCGAAATGAAGATGCATTTTTTATAGACGAGACATCCAAAGCGCTCGGAGTTTTTGATGGAGTTTGTAGTGCTAAAGGTTCCGAGCTAGCATCTCAACTAGCGTCAAAAGCTGTTAAAAAGTATTTGGATGGAATCCTCCCTGGTTTGCCTATAAGCTTAAGCCACTTAGCAATGTATGAAGCGCTGAATGCAGGCCATGAGTCCATAATTAATAGCGCTCAGGGTGGAAATATCGCAACTACGGCGGCCGTTGCTAAAATCTTTGAAACCGAAAAAGGTAATCCTTTCGTAGTAGTTGCCAGTGTGGGTGATAGTCGTATTTATCTGTTTCGGGATAGTCAATTAGATCACCTTACACTAGATCATGCAATATTTCTACCGGGACAGGACGAAAAAGATGCAAAACTAATGCAAATGACTTTGGCTGAGGCTACTGACTTATCTAAACTAACCAAGGAAGAGCAAAACGCATTCCACAACCGAAACATCGTAAGCAGTTGTCTTGGCAACGGTTCTAATAACCGACCAGTTATAAGTGTTGATGACTTTGAGGTGTGTAAAGGTGATCGTATACTTATAACTAGTGATGGGATTCATGACAACTTGACTAACACTGAGATTAAGGCTATCTCACAACAAAAAGGATCCTCTAACGATGTTGTCAATGAACTTGTTATGACAGCAAGAAGTCGAAGTAAAGATTCCTCTCACATTAGGGCGAAAGCTGACGATATGACAGCAGTTATTCTTAGTCTCTGATCAAGAAATTCAGAAGATTGTAGTGGACCTTTTAGAAGTATCTGTTATTAATGTATGGATTTTTCTCTCCTCCTCAATCATTTTATTCCACCATGTCTTAAATAGCCCCAAACGGTTCTTTATACTGATAAACTAGCTTATTACCATTTAATGCTATTAAAGATTGGCGGAGGGAGAGGGATTCGAACCCTCGAGGGCTATACACCCAACACGCTTTCCAAGCGTGCGCCATAGGCCACTAGGCGACCCCTCCAGGCTTTAAATATTATGCCTTAATATTATATTTTTTGCTACACTTTAAAAATTACTACAGAACTTGCTTGCAGTTATCTCAAATAAGAAGTTAAACTATATAGAATGGCCTTAATAAAATTAGATAATGTCTCAAAAATTTATGGATTTGGTGATGCTACCACTGTAGCTTTAGATGAGGTGAGCCTTGTCATAGATAAAGGTGAATTTGTGGCTGTAATGGGTCCAAGTGGTTCTGGAAAGAGTACCTTAATGAACGTCATAGGTCTTTTAGATAGACCAAGTCAAGGTAGATACATGTTAGAAAATAGAAGTGTATCGAGACTTAGATCTAATCAGTCTGCAAAAATAAGAAGAGATTCTATAGGTTTTATTTTTCAATCTTTTAATTTATTAAATAAACTGACGGTTATAGACAATGTTTCCCTCCCATTAGCCTACAAAGGTATTAGTCAATCCAAAAGATATAAGATGGCTAGCAATATCTTGGACCGAGTTGGAATTAGAAGTCGAGAGTATTTCTATCCGCCACAATTAAGTGGTGGCCAAGCTCAATGCGTAGCAATAGCCAGAGCACTAGTTAATAATCCTAAAATAATAATTGCGGATGAACCAACCGGTAATTTAGATAGTGCAGGATCAAGATTAGTAATGGAACTTTTAAGTGAGATTCATGCGATGGGAAACACAGTAATATTTGTTACGCACAATCCAGAACTTACTAGATATGCAACTAGGGTAGTCTATATGCATGATGGCAATATTATTCATGACGAAAATACTGTAATCGGACGAGTAGCTCCAAGAGCTCGTAAGGTACTCTATACTCTTCCCGTCAAATCAATTGACGATGATTTGGCTGGTGTTTCTGCTTTAGTGAAAGCTATTGAACCAAAATCTTCCCCCCAGAAAAAAAATAAGCGAAAAAGGAAGACGGTTAAGAAATGAAACTATTGAATGACGGACAACTAAAATCAGCCATTAATGCTTTTAGAAATACTAAGTTGCGTAATTTTTGGACAATGCTAGGTGTAATTATTGGGGTTACTTCATTTATTTTAGTGGTGGGCATTTCGGAAGGCGTTAAACTGCAGATATTGGGACAAGTTCAACGTATTGGTTCGGATATATTAACGATTAGACCCAATAACATTCAAATTAGCGGATCTAGTTTGGATAGCTTAACTTTATTATCGGGCATTAATGTTTCAGGATCCTTAAGCCCAAACGATTTATCCCGAGTTGCTAATACTAAGGGTGTTAAAGAAGTTGTTCCTCTGTCTGCGATGACAGCACAAATTAATGGGAGTGGAGGATCGTATAAAAAAGGTCTTGTTATTGGTACTACACCGAATTTTGATACTCTCTTAAACCAAGGATTATCCTACGGTAACTTCTTAAACAGTACATCTAATATGGTTAATCAGGTGGTCGTGGGTAGTCAGGCTGCAGTCGATTTGTTTAATGAAGACGTGCCACTAGGCCAAACAGTTTTAATTAATAATCAACCATTTGTAGTTAGGGGTATATTAGACCCATTCCCTGCTACTCCCTTAAGTAGCGGAGCTGAGTTTAATAAGGCGCTTTTTATTAGTTATGGTAATTCTGAACAAATGACCAATAACACAGTAACAACATATGAAATTCTAGCACTTCCAAATGATCCCTCTCAAGCCTTAAAAGTTCAAAAAAATATTGAATCTAGCCTACTAGCAAGCCATGGTGGGCAGTATGATTTTAGAGTATTAAATCAAGATCAAAATTTGAAAAGTAGTACGGCCATTTTGGATTTAGTAACTAAACTTGTTATTGGAGTTTCGGCCATTTCTTTGTTAGTGGGAGGAATAGGAATTATGAATGTCATGTTGGTATCTATTACCGAAAGAACACACGAAATTGGAATAAGAAAAGCGCTCGGAGCAACGAATAGACAAATATTAGAACAATTTTTGGTTGAATCCACTACCCTTTCCTTTATAGGCGGCCTCATCGGAGTTATACTAGCTTATATTATTGATCTAGTATTAAGACTGTTTACGGATATAGAACCTTCTATAAGTGTAACGATTATTATTTTAGCTCTTATAATATCTACTGTAATTGGAGTTATTTTTGGAAGTATTCCAGCTTTTAAAGCCGCTAAAAAAGAACCAATTGATGCCCTTAGAAGTGAATAAATTATAAATGATGGCCTATATAGTACCAGAAATGTTTAATTATTAAGAATGCTATTACGAGTATCCAGAGCACAACAATATCTAAATGATGTCTCCTTATCCATTTATAACACTTAATTAAAGTTTCGTTTTTTAAAACTATATATTTATTATCGATGTTATACAAAGAAATATACCAAAAACTAACTATTGTAATTAACCAAACCGACATGCAGTATGGGCAAAGGACACTTAATCTATATACGCTTTCAAAAAATAACCAGTGAACAAACACTATCCCAAAAATTGCTCCAGCTTCTAAAGCTAGCATAAACCATTTTTTATATTTTGCTCCAGCTAGCATACCGGTTCCTACAGCTAGTAAAGCTCCGAATGCTGCAAGACCAATAAATGGGTTTGGAAAACCGAACACGTCGCCTTCACTAGACTGCATTACATTTCCGCAACTTACGATTGGATTTAAATCACAGCTTGGTTTGTAGTTTGGGTTTTGGAGGATCTTAATTTGGTCATAAGAAAGAGCAAACGATGCAACTAATCCAATTGTAGCGCAGACGATTAATATAACACTTAGGCTTTTATTTAAGTTTATTTTTTTAATAGACATGTCAACTCCTCTACTCTGCGCAACCTCTAGTGCTGACAGGGGTATAACTATATTTAGATTGATTAATTGGTTTTATAATTTGATTAGCCGTTAACGCGTAACCAACTTCATTATATGTTGTTGACTGCGCAAAAACCACTCCATTAACGTTACCATTTTCTTCAATTAAAGGACCCCCTGAGTTACCAGGTATAACGTCGGCCTTTAATTCATAGACACTTCTTGTGACATTTCCTTGGCCGTAAATATTTAACCCTATAGCGTTCAGATCATCTAAAATAACGGCTGGCTTAATACTTAATGGACCACCACCTGGATATCCAATTACGATTGCATCCGTACCATTATTTAGTATATTGGGGTCTATTTTTATAGGTTTTAGATTTAAGTTATTAACTCTAAGTATCGCAAGGTCAAGATTTGGATTGAAATATATTGGAGTAGCCAGACGAGAGCCGTTGGAATCGTAAATATATATTTGTCTTATGCCCGCTACAACATGAGCATTAGTGGCAATTAAATCATTACTAACTACAAAACCAGAACCCTCAACCATTCCACCGCAACCCAATCCTTCAACTTTTACGACTGATTTTTGATCTTCACTAATTGCTGATTTAAATGATGCTAAATTTGGCAAACTGACGTTATTATTTATGGAAGGTTCATTCCCGATAAAAACTTTTGGAAAACCATTCGGGTCAATTATTGAGCCAAGCTTTTCGATAATTCCTGGAGCATCCGGAAAGGTCTTATTTAGAGTTCGAATTATTGATGAACTATTTATAAAAGAGCTAAGTCCAGCAATAGAGATTGAACTTAAAACGGCAGCTGTTAGCCAAATACTAACTATCATCGTTACAATACTCACTAAGCTCCCTAAAATATTATCTAGTATGTTAATATTTTTGAACGTAATATGTCGTTTAAGATAGTTTCCGATAAGTTCACCAATTGTTAGGAAAATGAATGCTAGCCCTAAAGTACAAAGCAAAGTATATACTGTTCTAGAGATATTTGAGTGTCCAAAATTAACAACCCAGTGTTCTAAATATGCTCCTAAAAATAGTCCACCAAAAAAACCTATGGCAGAAAATAATTGTCTTACCAGTCCAATTGTCCAGCCTCTAAATATAGAAATAAATACTATGAAAACTATTACGAGATTAATTAAAAGGCCTGTTGGCATTGCACTATTATATCAATTTATTCAACAATTGTGATAGTAAGATGGGTAGAAATTTATTAAAAATAAATATATTAAATGTTAGATGGATTCGAGCCTTCTTGATATATTTTTAAAATCTTAGGATGTTTTTTCCAATATTTTAATAGAGGTTCTAATATCTCCCAACTAGCGAGAACTTCTGCGCTAGTAGCAAATAAAGTTTGATCACCTTTAAGAGCGTCGACTAAAACTCGTTCGTAAGCGTCAGGGTGGGTAGTTTGATTAAAGGTTTTTTGATAGCTAAAGTCCATAAAGGCCTCTTTATATTTATCTGTTAAGCCAGGTTCTTTAACTATTAATTTAATATCTATACCTTCATTTGGTTGGATTCGAAAAGTTAAAGAATTTGTTTGTTGAATATTCTTTGTCTTAAAGTTTATTACGATCTCAGTAGATTTCCTGTCTAGAGCCTTGCCGGTTTCTAAATAAATTGGAGTTCCGAGCCAGCGTCTATTGTTAATTTCTAATTTTAATTTTACATATGTTTCGATATCGCTATTGGGGTTTGATACTTCTTTTTTATAGTTCTTATATTGGCCCAATCTTACTTCTTTAAACGTCTGTCTATTTAAGGGCATTATTTGTTTTAAAAGTTTTAATTTAGCCTTATGGATATCCGAGGTTTGGGTACTATTATTGGGTTTAATCTCCATGGTTATAAGACTTAACAATTGAATTAAATGGTTTTGCACCAAGTCTTTTAAGGCTCCCATATGCTCATAAAAATCAACACGATTTTCAATACCTATTTTTTCTAAGGCTTTGACTTCAATTGAAGAAATTGAATTTTTATCCCATAATTTCCAGAAAACAGGATTGTGTTTTCTGAAGGCAAAGATATTTTGGGCTGTTTCCTTGGCGAGATAATGGTCGATTCTGAATATTTGATCTTCTTTAAAGAATTTAGATATTTCACTAATAAGATGTTTCGCTGAATCCAGGTCATTTCCAAATGGTTTTTCTATTAAGAGCCGGCTTTTGCCTAATCCGTGGCTACAACCTTTATTAAGTCCGCTTAATCCCAGTTTTTTAATAATAGGTCCAACACTCGAAGTAGGAACAGATAGATAATATAATCTGTTAAAACACTCTTTATTTTGATCTTCTATTTTTTTAAATCTTTCTTTTAAGGAAAGATAATGATTCATGTTTGTAGGGTCAAATTTAATAATGCTCAGCATATTTTTGAACTTTAATAAAACTTTTTGGTCACATACTTTTGAATCTTCAAGGACACAAAGTTCAACTTCTTTCATCAACTCATCTAAGGAAATATCTTTTCGACTTGTTCCAATAATAGTCATCTTTTCTGGCAGCATATTATCTTTTATAAGATGATAAATTGCGGGAAGTATTTTTCTTCTGGATAAATCTCCACTAACACCAAATATGACTAATATGCTATTTTCAATAATGTTTAAATTAGGATTCATTGTTTAGCTTGTGACCACCAAATTTATTTCGCATAGCAGATAGGAGTTTAGTGGCAAAATTAATATTACCTTTTTGAGATTCAATTCTTACGTTCAAAGCCTCGTTTATGGCTGGCATTGGGATACCAAGTTCTTTCGCCACTTCCAGAGACCATAAAGCCTCACCTGATTGAGCAACATCACCATTTATACCGTCCAGATTAGGGTTTTCGGAGAGTGCCTTGCCCGTAAGCTCATTTAACCATGATGTTATTACACTCCTGTGTTGCCAGACCCTTGATACTTTCACGAGATCAATATCTTTAATCGGTCCCTCTTTAATTAACCTATATCCTTCCGCTAAGCTTTCCATCATGCCATATTCAATGGCATTATGAACCATTTTAACGAAATGGCCACTTCCGCTAGGGCCGTATAGTTCAAAGTCTCCGTCCGGCGATGCTAGAGTAACCAAAACATTCTTCAATAATTCGTAGTCTTCTCTATTGTCGGTCCCACACATCATTGAGAAGCCATTCTTATATCCCCAAACTCCTCCGCTCACGCCGATATCTATAAAATTTTGACCTTGATCCTTTAGGGTTTGATTTCTTTGCTGAGTTTTCCTAAAGTCTGAATTTCCACCGTCAATTATTAGACTTCCTTTTGGCAATATTTGGGTCCATTCGCTAAGTTGCTCGTCAACAATGTCTGAGGGTAACATTAGCCAAAGAACTATTCTTTGTCCTTCAAACTCTCTAATAACATCTTCTTTTGTATAGGCGGCTATAGCTCCGTGTCTGACGGCTTCGTCAATTGGTTCCTTGCTCCTATTGTGAGCGATAACGTTCATTTGGCCGTTTTCAGATAGTTTTTGAGCAATTTGAGAACCCATTCTTCCCAATCCGTGTATTGCAATCTTCATTTCTTACCCTTCCTTTTAAGGATTACCCTAATTGATTATTATATATGTAAATACTTTTAATTTCCTGTAATATTCTTGAAGGCATTTCATTTAGGGGTAATTTTAGACTTTTTAAGTTCATTAAAGCCTTTTTTTTGTTATCTCCATAGGCCGCTACTATTGCTATATCTATTTTCTTAAGAGCTTTAAAACTTAAGGTAATTCGTTCGAAGTCCGGGCCCTTAAAGTTAACAACGTAGTTATTTGAAGTAAGGGCTTTTGAATTCGGTAATATGCCGGCAATATGTCCATCTTCCCCTATTCCTAGTTGAGCAATTATTATATCGGCTTTTTTAGATTTATGAACAAATTCTTTTTCTAAAATACTTGTTGAGGTTTGGATGTCTTGATCGATTAAAATGTTTCTAAAATTAGCTTTCTTTGGGTCGAATCCATATTTTATTAATTTAACGAAATTTGATTCTTGATAGTCACTGGGTCCAAATCTTTCATCGCTTAAGATTATGTCAATGTTTGAAGTTAAGTTAACTTCAAGTTGATCAAATACCGCTTTTAATATAGGTATATTTGATCCACCAGCAATAATTAGTAATACCCTTTTATTATTTTCTAAATTATCCTTTAATGTCTTATATAGTTTTTCTTCACATTCTAATGTTGAGTTTGTTTTGATAAAATTAATCATCTTAATCTTTTTTAAGTAGTATAAATATACTTGGTCCAAAGTTTACATAGGAAAGACTCTTCTGTGACAATTTTTCAAGTTTAACTAATTTTTCAGTATCAAATTTATTTTTTAAATACGTGCTTCGATAGTTTGATACTGATAATTTGCTAATAAACTTAAACCCTGATTCTTCCAGTTGTTTAATGATTGTAGTGGGATTATGGTTTACAAATGGAGTTGTATCCTTAATTCCATTAGCAACACTACCCACTTTGACCGGGGTTTTGGAGGGAGTTTTTAGTTTTGCAAGTAGCTTCATTCTGTTTAAAAAGTGAGCATTGCTGGCAACCTCTACAATAATATAACCTCCAGGTTTTACTGCCCGAAATATATCTTTGAATAATTTGGTTGGATCAATAATATGGTGAGATACTCTAACCATTATTAAAAGATCTAGCGAGTTGTCTTCGCTAGGAATATAATCCTTTTTATCTAAAAGCACATATTTAATTTTTTGACCTTTGCTTTCAAATTTCTTTTTGGCTATATCCAATTGTTTTTTAGAAGGATCAACTAGTATTACTTGATCGCTAAATTTTAAAAGTGTATCTGACAAGCGTCCATACCCTCCCCCAAAATCCATGGCGGTTTTAAAATGCTTGTTTTTAAGTAATTTATTAATTGCTAATACTTCTGAGAAATGCTCATACTTTCGGGTTTTCCAAAAGTCTTCATAAAAGTGATTCTCATCATCATAAAAATTAATCTCATTTAAACTGTCAGATTTTTTTGGCATATTTACCCTTTAACTTAAATTTATTTTACCAATTATATCAAGTTTTAATCATATCTGATTAAAAAAGCTTCTATTATTTAAGACTTGGTTTTTTTATACCATTGTCTCCAAATAAGTTTATAGACAGGAACAATTTTAGGGATTGATCTTATCCCGGGTATAAACGGAACGAGTAACAGTAAGGCGGTAGCTAATCCCGTTAAATAGATTGCGATTAGATCAACATTGGCGGAAGAACTGAAGGCTGGTATTTGATACCAAAGCGTATAGAGCCACAACCAGGGTTGACCAGGATATGACCCAGTTTCGTTCATTACGCCCCATTGATTACCATTTAAATGCTGGGCTTTGGCCAACGATGAGAAATAATTGCCATCTTCAATAAACAATAAAGGTTTGGTGTAGTTTGAGCCATAGAAAGGCTGTTGGGCTAGTAATGAAGCATCGATTGCGCCCGATCGGGCATAGCTTAATTCATTAGCTGCAATAACTGGTACTGGTCCATCATTTGCTTTTGGTAATATGGGCAAATTATTTTTATACTTAACTTTATCGAGCACATTCATATAAGCATTATCCCAAGCTAATCGCTGTTTTTGGGATGCTTGGTTATATTCCTTTAAGGCGGCTTGAAGTTTTGGATTAAACTGAGCTAGTTTAGATAATGGATTTAAAACAAATGTTCGAGCTGGATCAATTTTTTGATGTACACCCGTGAGTAGCTGCCAAGAAACGCCAAGTTTTTGAACATTTCTTTTTCCGTTGTTATATGGCGGACCATAAGTTGCAGTTTCACTTGTCCCATTTAACTCACTGACAGTAGTACCTAAAAAGTCATTAGGGGCTACGGTAGCCCAATATTACGATGATTGTAGCGATTGTACCTTCCTTGATTATGTCGTATTTACGAGTCGGTCCTTTCCATTTAGAACTTTCGAGTTTCTTTAAATATATTTTTGATTCTTTATTGTGCTTTCCTTTAATAACGGGATGAGTTACCCCTCTAACCCGTACTAAAATAATATGTAAAGCTACAATGAAGACTAGAGCAAGTGGAATTAGGATGATGTGCCAAGTTATCATTTGTCCGAAATTCATGAGGTTAAAGAACGAACCTAAACCGGTAGCATTGATAGCATCTTTACCATTAGTTGAAATCCATTGAGAATCAAAGTTCTGCTGACTTAGATAACCGGTAAAAGCTTCTAATACAGAAACTGCAAAAGCCGCTACGCCAGTCATCCAAGTTAACGCTCTTTTACCTCTCCAAGCCGACATCCAGAATTTACCCCAGAGATGAATCACCATGAAGGCCATAAATAATTCTACTCCCCACAAATGCAGGCTATTAACAAAATGACCCACGGAGCTTTCATGCCACCAATTTACTCCCCCGATAGCAAGAATCATTCCTGATACAATAACAACGAACAAGGCAGCTAATGTAGCCACTCCAAAAACGTAGATCCATGAAGCTACATACATAGGCTGTTCGTCTGGTATTAAATTTTTAATCGGTATAGTTCTAATCAAAAAATGTCTTAGCCTATAAGTTAACATTTTTTTGTTTTGATTTTCCAAAGGATCAAGATCCGGGTTAGTTGGAAGTGTTTCGCTTCTTTCTCTAAAGAGCTTTGCTTTTGGGAAAGGCAGGATAATCGCCAATCCAAATATTACTAGCATAATTGCTATGATAATTAGATTTGCTAGAGAGATACTCACAAATGACCAGTGAA
The DNA here is from genome assembly GCA_021806285.1 of bacterium. Taxonomy (GTDB): domain Bacteria; phylum Patescibacteriota; class Saccharimonadia; order Saccharimonadales; family UBA4665; genus JAJZMH01. Next base: position 13,190 of record JAJZYA010000006.1, read on the forward strand.
AATAATGGTCTGGACGATTTAAATTAATTAAAGATCCGATAATTCTATAAAAGTTCATAATTCTTAAGTTTATTATACAGCCTTGTCAAGACCGTCAATAATATCCCTAATATAAATCCTATATTTTTTTAAAAAAAAGTTGTTGATAGACCATATTAAATAATCTTTTGGAAAGGTTTTAAGATCTTTAATATTTTTATTTTTTATACTTAATTCTTCCAATATTTTAAGTGAAGTATCCATGTATTTATATGCCAGTTTAATACTTAAACTTAGAGCACCCACTTCTATTAAATGATTTACTATTTCATTTTTGTTGAGATTTTTAGATTTAATATATTTAGTTGTTTTTTGTTTATCTATCATTAATGCAATTAAGATAGGATAAGAATAGTTCCCCTCCTTGATATCACTAAAAATTGGTTTTGAAAGTAATTTTGGGCTGGAAAAGAAATCTTCTAAATCATCTATTATTTGAAACATTAGTCCAAAACTAATTCCAAATTCTTTAAATAGTTCGACTTCCTTATTGTTATATTTGTTTATGCGAGCAGCGACTTCTAAGGATGAAGCAAATAATTCGGCAGTTTTTAGTTTGATAGACTCCAGGTAAGATTTTTTAGTTCGGTTTAAATTAAAGGAATCTCTTAACTCTAGGCTCTGACCTTGGCACATTTTAAGAAAGCTATTCATCATAATCTTAGAAAGCGTTGGATCTACTTCAGATAATTTGATATAAGCTTTAGTAAAAAAATAATCTCCAGCAAGAATTGCTTGTTCATTCCCATATGATTTATTAATTGTTTTGACCCCCCTTCTTTCGGAAGCTTCATCCATAATGTCGTCATGGATAAGGCTTGATATGTGAAGTGTTTCAAAAGCTACAGCAGCATCAATTAGTCGATCAAGATATTTATTATTCTTTTTAATTAAAAACATTAAGGTTGGTCGAAGTCTTTTAGATTTAGCTTTGAGAAGAGGCTTTAAGGTGTCAGATAAGAAATCATTACCTAATTGTTTATAAATTAAATCATCTATTAAATTAATATTTTTCTTTAAATCTTTTTGTTTAAACAATTTATCGATTTTAGAGTTTTCTAACATTAACTAAGTTTACTATAAAGCTGTTCCTTAAGTTAATCGGTTATGCTTATGATAATATATATCTAATGGCGGTTCATAAAAGAAAACAAAAAATCCGTTATTACTTAGTTGCTCTTTTGCTTTTAACTATATTGGTAGCCGCTAGCATCTATTTATCGAGCGTAAATATTCCTCTTCTTGAACCTAAAGGCTTGATTGCAAATAAAGAGGCTCATCTAATAGAATTTGCTGCTTTACTGTCGTTAGTAGTAGTTGTTCCTGTCTTTATTCTTCTTTTTAGTTTTGCCTATAAATATAGAGAAGGAAGTAAAACTGCTCAATATGATCCTAAGCTAAGTGGAAGCCGAACGCTTGAAACCTTGTGGTGGATAATTCCAGGTATTATCATATTAATCTTATCGATAGTTACTTGGAACAGTTCTCATGCCTTAGATCCTTATAAACCTTTAAATTCAAAAAATAAGGCAGTAATTATTGACGTTATAGCTCTAGACTGGAAATGGCTTTTTATATATCCCTATCAAAATGTAGCTAGCATAAATCAAATAGATATTCCTATTAATACCCCTATAAGATTTAATATTACTTCGAATGCTCCGATGAACTCATTCTGGGTACCTGCTTTATCTGGACAGATTTATGCTATGCCTGGAATGTCTACCCAACTTAACTTAGAGGCTAATAATATTGGTAGTTATGACGGACTCTCTGCCAATATTAGTGGTAATGGGTTCGCCGGAATGAGGTTCAAGGTTTTAGCTACAAGTTATACTAAATACTTAGCTTGGATTAATAATATTAAAGAATCTCCTAATAAATTAAGTTTTAGTACTTATAATCTACTTTTAAAACCGAGCGAGAATAACCCGGTGTTCTATTATTCTAGTGTAGCTAAGAATCTATATTATTACGAAGTTTCTAAATATATGTCTCCAGTTCTATCTCAAAAATATGGAGGTAATTCATAGTGTACCTCTTTTCCTTTTTACTTTTAGGCCGATTAACATTAAAAGCGATACCCTCTGACACTATAACTAGAGGAGGAGCGCTATTAGTTCTATTAGCTCCTTTAGGTTTGGCTGCTTTATTAACATATAAGAAAAAGTGGAAGTGGTTATACAAAAATTGGCTAACTACTTTAGACCCGAAGAAAATTGGAGTTATGTATATTATTTTAGCGAGTGTTATGTTAGTGCGTGCTGGTGTGGATGCGCTCATGATGAGACTTCAACAAGCCACATCAGCTGGAGCTTCAAATGGCTTTTTGTCAGCTAATCATTTTCAACAGGTTTTTTCAGCTCATGGAACTATTATGATTTTCTTTGTTGCCATGGGATTAATGTTTGGTTTAATTAATTTAGTTGTTCCTCTCCAGATAGGTTCTAGAGACGTTGCTTTTCCTTTTCTAAATTCAGTTAGTTTTTGGCTATATACGGCTGGTTTAATAATAGTTAACCTATCGTTAGTATTAGGAACATTTTCGATTGCTGGCTGGTTAGCTTACCCACCCTTGTCCGAACTTAAATACAGTCCAGGAGTAGGCGTAGATTATTGGATTTGGAGTCTTCAAATTGCCGGAATCGGTAGTTTACTAAGTGGTATTAATTTTATCGTTACTATATTAAAAATGCGTGTTAAGGGTATGAATTTAATGAAAATGCCAGTCTTTACCTGGAGCGTGTTAGGAGCATTAAGCCTTGTAATATTTGCTTTTCCTATTCTAACCGCTACTCTCTTATTGCTTACTTTAGATCGGAATCTCGGTACCCATTTCTTTACTGCGGGAGGAGGTGGAAATGCGATGATGTACGTTAATCTTATTTGGGCTTGGGGACACCCAGAAGTCTACATATTAATTTTACCGGCTTTCGGTGTATTTTCTGAAGTAGTTGCAACATTTTCAAGAAAAGCATTGTTTGGTTATAAGACGATGGTTTGGGCGATATGGGCGATCGTATTATTGTCTTTTACGGTATGGCTTCATCATTTCTTTACAATGGGAGCTGGAGCTAATGTGAATGCCTTTTTTGGAATAATGACCATGATAATTGCCATACCAACTGGGGTTAAAATTTTCAATTGGATATTTACTATGTATAAAGGACGTATTAGCTTTGCTACTCCTATGCTTTGGTTTATGGGATTTGTGGTTTTGTTTACGATTGGTGGAGTAGCTGGAGTAATCATGGCTATTCCAGCAGCTGATTTTCAACTACATAACAGTCTCTTTTTGGTGGCTCATTTTCATACCATGATAGTTAGCGGAGTATTATTTGGATATTTTGCTGGGTTTACCTATTGGTTTCCTAAAATTTTTGGATTTAAACTTAATGAAAGACTTGGTAAGTACGCCTTTTGGTGTTGGTTAGTTGGTTTTATTTTAGCTTTTGTTCCCCTCTATATTTTGGGTATGATGGGAGCAACTAGAAGACTAAATCATTATCCTTCGGGGTTAGGCTATCAGCCTTTATTTATTGTAGCTGGTATTGGAGCCGGTATTATTGCTCTTGGTGTTGCTTTTCAGGTGCTACAAATTGGATATAGTATTTATAAAAGAAAAGAATATAAAGATACAACTGGCGATCCCTGGAATGCTAGAACTTTGGAATGGTCAATTCCTTCACCTGCTCCGTTCTATAACTTTGCCAAAAGAATGGAAGTATCAACTAAAGATGCCTTTTGGGAGATGAAGCAACGAAAAAGTTTAGATCAGGGCGAATATGAAGATATTTTAGTGCCTAAAAATTCTCCAATAGGAATGTTAATAGGTTTTACTTCCCTTGCCTTTGGCTTTGCCTTTGTCTGGCATATTTGGTGGTTAAGTGGACTTTCCTTGATTGCTCTAATTTCAATTGTTATATATAGACTATCTCAAGATAATATCGAATCCTTTATATCTAAGGACAAGCTTCGCAAACTAGACATCTCTAGAAAGGCGGAAGGTTAAATTATGTCCAAAGTATCATTTATCCAAGAAGAAATGGCACAACGAAATGAAAAAGCAGTGATCGGTTTCTGGATATATTTAATGACGGATTGTGTCCTTTTTGCTTCTCTTTTTGCGACTTATGCAGTGCTCCATAAGAACACTTACGGAGGTCCTGGATCAAAGGATATATTTAATTTACCGTATGTTTTAGTGGAGACACTAATTCTTTTAACCAGTAGTTTTAGTGCTGGAATAGCAACCTATTCGGCCTATTTATATAAGAAGGCTCAGACGGTAATATTTCTTATTATTACAATCGTTTTAGGTTTAACATTTTTAATTATGGAACTAAGTGAATTTTCTCATCTTATTAGAATCGGAGACAGTTTCCGAAGAAGTGGTTTTTTGTCTTCTTATTTTGCTTTGGTTGGAACTCACGGAATGCATATTCTATTCGGTTTAATAGCTTTAAGCGTACTTGTCTGTCAGATTATGATTAAGGGTCTCAATAGAAATGTTTTAAGGAGAATAAATCTAATCAGTATGTTTTGGCATTTTTTAGACGTTGTTTGGATATTTATCTTTACGATAGTTTATTTAATGGGGGTTATTAAGTGAACGAAATAAATAATTCGGGTTTGTTTGAAATAAAATTTAAATCATATTTGATAGGTTTTATATTAAGTGTTTTTTTGACTTTATTCTCTTATATATTAGTAGTTAGAAAGGTATTTTCGGCGGATAAGACAATTTTAATAATTGTTATAACGGCTTTAGTTCAATTCAGTCTCCAGTTAATATTTTTCTTACACATCAATAAAAAAGCTAAGAAATCCTGGCAATTAAGCGCCTTAATCTTTATGATAATTGTTGTCTTTATTTTAGTTTTTGGTTCAATTTGGATTATGTATAATCTTAATCGCAGGATGATGCCAACCAATGCTCAGGTAAATAATTATCTTAAGAGTCAGGGTGGCGGCGGAATTTAGTGAAAGACTTATTCTACAAATATTATTATCTAACAAAGCCTGGTATTGTTTTTGGCAATATACTTACGGTTCTTGCAGGTTATTTCTTTGCTTCTAAATGGCATATCAATTTAAAAGTTTTTCTAGCTGTTATTGTAGGGAGTTCTTTAATAATTGCCTCAGCTGGGGTTATTAATAATATCATTGATCGAAAAATAGATAAAAAAATGAAACGCACCTCTAAAAGAGCTTTAGTTTCAGGTAATATATCTTTTAAAAATGCTCTAATTTATGGCATTATCTTGGCTATAATCGGATTTTTTATTTTAACCTTTTCTAATTACAAAGTCGAAATCGTTGGATTAATTGGTTACCTAGATTATTTAGTGTTTTATTCCTTCTTCAAACGAAGATCGGTCTATGGAACTTTAGTCGGTAGTGTGTCGGGTTCGATTCCCTTAGTAGCTGGTTATTTGGCTTTTCAGAATAAATTTAATCTCGTTTTTTTGGATCTATTTTTAATTATGAGCGTTTGGCAAATGGCTCATTTTTATGCTATTGCAATTTACCGCCAGAAAGATTATTCGAGCGCTAGATTACCAATGCTCCCTTTAATTAAAGGAATATCTAAAACTAAGCTACAAATTAATTTATATATAATTCTTTATCTAGTGCTAAACATTTGGCTTTATTTTATTGCAAAAACGTCTATCATCTATTTAATTCTAATGGTCTTAATAAGCTTAATTTGGATTATAAAATCTCTACGAGAATTTAATATGAGTGACGATATATTATGGGCTAAAGATATTTTTAGATTTTCCTTAATAGTTATGATTAGTTTTTCAATTCTTCTTAGTGTTGCAAGAATAGTTTAGCGGGCATATAATTGAAAATGTTAAAGTTTATTTAAAGGAAATATAAGATGATAGCACTTTTGATTCATGTTGTTGTAGCTATAAGTAGTGTACTCTTTAGTTCATACTTATTTTTTAAACCATCAAATAAGAATTTTAAAATTAGTTACGGCCTAATAGCCTTAACTCTTATAAGTGGTACTTATTTAGTTATAGCCACCCATTCAGCTTTATTGCCAGCCTGTGAAGCGGGACTTACCTACTTAATAATTGTATCGGTTTTGATATTTGTTGCTCAAAGAAGATGGCTTAAAAATTTAGCCAAAGATAATAAAAAGATAGATTTATAATTTTATTTTTTTTAAAACTTTATTTTAATTAATTTGGGCGGATGCGATAACTTGCCCATTTGCTTCGTTTATTGATTGCCCATTATTATCAAAGCCTACTTTGACTCCTGATTTTAGATTTGCAATG
>JAJZYA010000064.1 GCA_021806285.1 bacterium
CCAAAGCAAAGAATTTTGGGAAAACTCTATTGTTGCTCAACAAAAAATGAAGAGACTTTCTGATCTCGAAAATCAAATAAATCCTTGGCAGGATATACTAAAAGAATCGGATACTTTAAAAGAACTTTTAGAGCTAGATGACGATACTTTAAAGGCTGAATTATTAGAAAAGATCGATCAGCTTCAGTCTAAAGTCAAAGATTTAAAAAAAGAATTAAAATATAACGGAGAATTTGATTCAAATGATGCAATAGTAAGTATCTATTCTGGGGCTGGGGGCACTGACGCTCAAGATTGGACTGAAATGTTATTTAGAATGTATTCTAGATGGATTGAAAAATCTAATTTCGATATTAAAATAGTGGATCAAAACGACGGTGAAGAAGCAGGATTAAAAAGTATTACCTTCGAGGTTTTGGGAAAAAATACCTACGGTAGATTAAAGGGGGAGGCTGGTATACATCGCCTAGTTCGATTAAGTCCTTTTAATGCTGATAATTTAAGACAGACCAGTTTTGCTAAAGTTGAGGTTATACCCAAGGTTAGCTTTAATGAGAATATTAAAATAGACGATAAAGATTTAAGGGTTGATGTCTTTAGGTCCGGGGGCCATGGTGGACAATCGGTTAATACAACTGATTCGGCCGTCAGAATTACCCATATCCCTACAGGGATTAGTGTTTCTATTCAGAACGAAAGATCTCAAACCCAAAATAAGGAAGTAGCTATGTCTATTCTAAAATCTAAACTTTTATCATTGTCTTTAGAACAGCACGTTAAGCAAATATCTGATATTAAGGGGCCAAATCAATCTGCTGAATGGGGAAACCAAATAAGATCTTACGTTCTTCATCCATATAAACAGGTTAAAGATTTAAGGACAGGGTTTACTAGTAGTGATCCAGATAAGATTTTAGATGGTGATATAGATGATTTTATAGAATCCTATTTAGATTATGCTATTAAAGCAAAATTATAGAAAATACATTATAATATAAGCATGATATTATTGGACAGGGTAACAAAGACTTATTCTAAAGCCATGGGACCGGCTCTTAATAGGATCAGTATTCATGTTGAGCCTAACGAGTTTGTGATAGTGGTTGGTCAAAGTGGAGCTGGAAAAACAACCCTTCTTAGACTATTAACCAGAGAAGAACGTCCCACCTCCGGAAAAATTATTATTGGTGGTATCGATTACGATAAATTAAAAGATAAAGATATTCCAATATTAAGAAGAAAAATCGGAGTTGTTTTTCAGGACTTTAAGCTTTTACCAAATAAAAATGTTTTTGAAAATGTTGCATTTGCACTGGAGTTAGTTGGAGCAAGTAGAAAAGAGATCAAAAATACCGTACCAAAGGTTTTAGAAATTGTAAATTTAAAAGGTAAAGAGAAAAATATGCCCCAAGAACTCAGTGGTGGTGAGAGACAAAGAGTTGCAATTGCCAGGGCTATTGTTCGCCAGCCTAAAATATTAATCGCAGATGAACCAACTGGTAATTTGGATCCTAAGCATGCTTGGGATGTTATAAAAGTTCTGGAAAAAATTAATAGATATGGTACGACCGTCTTACTTACTACCCATAATGTCGAAATAGTTAATAAATTAAAGAGAAGGGTGGTGTCATTAAAATCTGGTAGAATTATATCTGACAGAGCGAACTCAAGCTATAGGATTTAAGTGAACACATTTTTTATTCATTAATAAGGTATTTATGAGAAGATCAATTATAAACTTTTTTAGAATATTACAGGCTGGAACCGTAAACTTTATGCGGAATATTTCTATATCATTAGCGGCTATAGCTGTAATGGTAGTAACATTAAGCGTTGTTTTGTTATCGGTAGTTGTAAGCGCGACTTTTTCTAACACTGTAAATCAGATTACAAATAAAATTGACGTTTCGGTTTATTTGAAAGATAGCGTAACTTTATCTGAAACTAATACTTTGATTAATGAATTAAAACATCTTCCAAATGTTAAGGATGTCCAATATCTAAGTAAAGAAGAAGTGTTAAGACAGTATGAAGCTCAGAACTCCTCAAATCAACAATTATCACTTGCCATTAACGAAACTTCCAATCCTTTACCAGCAACAATTCACATTAAGACTTATAATTTAAACAAGCTTGGAGGCGTAAAAAACTTTTTAGACAAACCGAACATCAGCGCACTTCAGTCTAATCCTCCGTCTTATTCTGGTAGCCTAAAAACAGCCATTAATAATATTGCTCACGCTACTGATGTATTAAGAAAACTTGGTGTTATAGCTATAGTCGTATTTGCGTTTATCTCGGTTCTAATTATTTTTAATACTATTAGGATGGCTATTTTTAATAGAAGAGACGAGATTCAGATAATGCGTTTATTAGGTGCCAGCACGGCTTATATTAGAGGACCATTTATCGTGGAAAGCTCAATTTATGGATTATTGTCGGCAGTGTTTTCAGTAATAATTATAAATTCTATATTTGTTACCGCTAGCTCAACCTTACAAGCTTCTACTCTTGGCTTACTGGATATAAATTATGCAACGGATTATTTTGATAAGCACTTCTGGTTATTTCTTCTAATGCAAATTTTAATTGGAATTGTTATCGGGGCATTTTCTGCTATTATAGCTACAAGAAGATTTCTAAAGTTTAAGGTTCAGAATTAATTTAAAAATAATGAGGTGGACAATGAAGAGGGTTTATATTTTTATCTTTACAGTACTAAACATTAGCGTTACAATTTTAATGGTTAAGTATAAAAAAATAAAAAGTACTAAAAGAATAATGAATAAAACTGTCCTTAAGGTTCGTCTGAGATCAACGCCGGTACTGGCAGGAATTAGTATTTTAACGATAATAAGCGTTTTTGTAATTGTTCCAATTGTAAAAGCCGATTCATATCAATCTCAGATTAATACCTTGTCGGCTCAAAACTCGTCTATTAATGGGAGCATCGCTACTTTACAGGGTCAAGCTGCAAGTTATCAACAGAGTATTAATAATTTGAACGCTCAGATATCGGCAATTCAAGCAGCACTTAATTCTAATTTAGCCAAACAAGCAAGTTTAAAATCACAAATTGCCGCAAATCAAGCTGAACTAGTTGTTCAAAAAAGTATTTTAGGCAACGACATTAAAACCATGTACGTGAGTGGCCAACTTAATACAGTTGAAATGTTAGCTACTAGTAGCAACATTAGTCAATACGTGGATCAACAAGTAGCCTATGAATCTGTTCAGAATAAAATTCAAAGCACTTTAAATCAAATTAATTCTCTTCAAACAAGTCTTGAGCAACAAAAATCCCAGGTCGATACTTTGGTTCAAACTGAATCTACCCAAAACCAAACTTTGAGCTCTGATCAAGCTCAAGTTCAATCTTTATTAAACATGAATCAACAGCAACAGAGTCAGTACAATGCTCAATTAGCGGCTAATAATTCCAAAATC
>JAJZYA010000007.1 GCA_021806285.1 bacterium
GCTTCCCCTAAACTTTTAGAGTTTAAAAGAATTTGTTTCGCATATTCCTTAAATTCAGGTTGTTCGGCTTCATAAAAAGCTACAGCTTTGGCAGCTATGTTATTTTCATGTGGGCCACCCTGAAAACCCGGAAAAACCTCTCGATCAATTAAAGTTGGGATATTTTCTAAAGTTTTGGGTGGAGCTTTAAGGGGATTTGAAACCTTACCCATGCTTAGTATTAAGCCACCCCTAGGTCCTCTTAACGTTTTATGAGTAGTTGATGTCATTACGTGAAAACCATAATCTAAAGGATTATCTAGTACCCCAGCGGCTATTAAACCAGCTAAATGGGCCATGTCAGCCATTAATAAAGCTCCGACTTTATTACCAATTTCAACAAATTTTTGATAATTAAGAGTTCTTGGATAACCGCTAAAACCAGCTAATATAATTTTAGGTCTGGTTTTAAGAGCAACTCGCATCATATCGTCGTAATCTATCTCACCGGTCTCTACGTCCTTCATCCCATATCTAACAAAGTTATATAATTTAGCGCTACCCGTAACTGGTTGGCCGTGAGTTAAATGCCCTCCTTGATCCAGACGCATTGCCATAACAGTGTCTCCCGGCTCTAACCAAGATTGATAAACAGCTATGTTAGCTGGAGCGCCAGAATGAGGCTGAACATTGGCATGATCAGCACGAAATAATTTTTTTGCTCGATCAATTGCGAGTTGCTCTAATTGATCAGTAAATTCTTGACCACCGTAATACCTTTTACCGGGATAACCTTCGGAATATTTATTAGTAAATTCACTACCAAGAGCATTTAAAACCTCTCGACTAACGTAATTCTCGCTGGGTATTAACTCTAAACCTTCTCTTTGTCGTTGCGCTTCTTTTTGAATTAAATCACTAACTCTTTGATCTGACATTTATACCTCTTCCCTTTTTATATATTTTAGATTACTTTACTAAAAAATAAAAAGGTCTTGTTAAAAATAGGCATAAAGGAGATAATATATGTTATCAAACTAAAAATAAATATTGCGAGAATATATCATATATGGTATTATTAGTGGAACAATGAATTCAACTAACGAGAAAATTGGTCATCTTATTTCTCAAATAAGGCAAGAAAGGTTTTTAACCCAAGCAGAATTTGCTAGGAAATTAAAAACTAGTCAATCTGCCGTCAATAGAATTGAGCATGGTAAACAAAATCTAAGTCTAGAAACATTAGGTAGAATAAGTGATGTATTAAACAAACAACTAATTAGCGTTAATGAAGGTGGAATCAATCTTTGGATCGAAGGTGGAAACGAACTAAAAGGAGAAATAGTTCTTAAAACAAGTAAGAATGCTGCTGTTGGTTTACTTTGTGCAAGTCTACTTAATCACGGAACAACTAGATTTAAACATTTTCCAAGAATTGAAGAAGTTTATCGAATTATAGAAGTCTTAGAAAGTCTTGGAGTTAGCGTTAAATGGTTAGAAAATAACGATCTAGAAATTAAAAGACCTAAGACTTTAAATATTAGCAATATTAATGTTCCCTCGGCGAAAAAGACGAGGAGTGTTTTGATGTTAATAGGGCCCCTTATACATGAATTTAAAGAATTTAAGATACCGTATGCAGGAGGTTGTAAATTAGGAAAAAGAACAGTTGAGCCACACTTGTTCGCCCTAGAAGAACTTGGAGTAGATATAAAAGCTAAAAGCGAGAATTACTATATTACAGTCAATAAAAAAAATGCTGAACGCATAACTTTATACGAAAGAGGAGATACCGTAACAGAAAATATTTTAATGGCTTCATCAAAATTTAATGGCGAAATTATTATAGACTTTGCAAGCGCTAATTATGCTATCCAGGAAGTCTGTCTATATTTACAAAAACTAGGAATTAAGATAGACGGAATAGGCACTACCACTCTAAAAATAAAAGGTGTTCCTCAAATTATAAAGAAGAATGTTACTTACGCACCTAGTGAAGATCCGATAGAAGCTATGTTTTTTGCAGCAACCGCCGTAACAACCAATTCCGAGATAACTATTAAAAGAGTTCCGATAGATTTCATGGCAATGGAAATAGTTAAAATGGAAAAAATGGGAATAAAAATAAAAAAATCGAAACGTTATAAAGCAGAAAATGGATTTACAGATTTAGTTGATTTAACAATTCATAAACATGAACACGGAGAATTAAGAGCATTAGACGATAGTATTCATTCCCAACCATATCCAGGACTTAATGCCGATAATTTAGCTTACTTCGTACCTATTGCTACTCAACTAGAAGGAAGAACCTTAATACACGACTGGATGTATGATAATCGAGCTATATATTTCACTGAGTTAACAAGGATTGGTGCCCAAATTGAATTAGCTGACCCTCATCGAATTTATATAAATGGACCGACTAGCTTTAAAGCAGCAGACTTAGTCTGCCCACCTGCCCTAAGACCTGCATCTTTACTGTTAATAGGTATGTTAGCTGCCAAAGGAAACAGTATGCTTCGAAACGTTTATACTATAAATCGTGGCTACGAGGATCTAGCTGAAAGATTGAATAAACTTGGGGCAAAAATTCAAGTTATTCACGAATTATAAATTTTGGTATAATCATTAAAAGTTAGTATGCGGGTGTCGTATAACGGCTATTATCCCAGTTTTCCAAACTGGTGACGGGAGTTCGATTCTCCCCACCCGCACCACAGATAGAGACATTGTAGACGCTAGATCCTTTTGCTCTCATATCATTATATTGACACTATATTGATATGGAGAAAATATGCCTATAATTAAACCTACTTCTGATCTACGTAATAAATCTAATACTATATCTGATATTGTCCACGACACTAATGAGCCAGTATTTATAACTCGCAATGGCAAGAGTGAGATGGTTGTTATGTCTATGGCTCAATATAGTCAACTACAGCAAAAAATTAAATTAACAGATATGATATCTGCTACTCAGGCAGATTATATAAAAGGTGATTGAGGTCGTAACTTAAATGACGCGTTTAGGTAATCTGAGAAGTATGTTAAATGAACGAAACAAAGTATGAAATTCGTCTCTTAAGGTTCGCGGAAGAAGATCTTACTGATATCATCTTGTATGTTGTAATGACCGACCAGACATGGCTGAAAAGCCTCTTGGCAGGTTCAATAGAAAACTAACACTACTAGCTATCACCCCTAACATTGCTCATTTAGCTAACGAAGCCGGCCTAAGACAATTAGGTTATCGTTATCTAGTTTTAGAAAACTATCTTATATTATAGAAGATCACACGGTTTATGTTCACCGCATTATTCATGGTACTAGAGACTATAAAAACCTAATCTAACATATTACTAAGATGGTTCTGGGTTCATCTAAAAAACTGCACTATAGTTATTTGTTGAAATATTTATTTTTAATTCTAATTTAGATAAGCTTAGCAAGATACGGCATACCTTAAGAAATGTTAATAATTTATTGCCAAATAAATGCACTTTCTAAAGAATTTAGGTTTGTCGATTTAGATATCTCTGATCTGACAATAATATAGATATTATAGTTTGTATTTAAGCTTGGATGATAAACCATTTCTTCTATTATGGAATTATCAGTATTTGGATTATAGGCCGTAATATAGTAAGCTCTACTTCCTTCGAAAATTGTACTATTATTAGATAATTCTCTAAATCCCTTTAGGTTTGTTGCGATATCTTGAGATATAGCATTTTGAGCGAAATTATCTAAATTATTAGAATTAACTGCTGAATTGTATGTAGCCTCAATATTATATATTTGACTAGCTTGACTTAATTTGGGTCCATAGTAAGCAATCAAATTGCAGCTGTTTTTCTTCCTATTACTAAAATTAAATAATGTACTAAATTTTATCTCATAACAAGGTGTCGTAACATAAACGGTAGCGTTGTTTAAAATAGTTTGCGTGTCCTTTTTGTTTAAGGAATTATTGTGACTTACAGATATTACAATGAATGTAATTGCTATGATAATAGCAATTATTCCGATAACAAGACCTGCTATTCGATATTTTTTATTGCTTTTATTGTTGATACTAGAAGTACTTAAAATTATTGCTAATATACCAACAATTAATCCTACTATGGGTATGATTAAAGAACTAGCTACTCCAACAAGTCCAAATATTACAGAGTAAGACGGCCAATGTTTACGATGATAAATTTTTGTTTTCGAATATGTTGGAACGAAATTATTTTGACCATTACTATAGGGTGCTTGGGTTAATAGTTTAAAACCACAATTACCACAATAAATAGCTCCATCCTCAATAGGTTCATTACAATTTGGGCAAAGTTTTTCTTCGGACATTTTTATTTATCTAACTAGTTAGTATTTAAGCACGTATACCGCATTTGGTGCAATAAAGATAATGTTTAGGATTTTGGTAGCCACAATTACGACAGAAGGAATTGTGTCCAACACTAGCCAGTCCTTCAGCCTGATCAATGTCTGAAGCTTTGACATAAAAATAGAATAATCCGACTCCAAGAGATAAGGTAATAATAATCGATGTTGTTTGCAGGATAATATTTCCACTTAATAAACCGAAGTCATAGAGACCGTGCAATATCATTGCCCCTATAAGAAGTGGTATGACTCTAAAAGGTGACTTCTTTTCAACCTTATAATTTGCTAAGAAGTAACCGACTATACCTGTAAGTGAAGCGTGAAAAATTGTGTCTAATATTATTCGCGTTAAACCTATTTTAGCTCCATAAGACAAAGTGTATAGAATATTTTCTGGTAAGCCAAAAGCTAAACCGGCTATCGCAAAATAGATTATTCCATCAGTATGTTCATTAAAATATTTTTTTTTGTAAATAAAGATGGCTAATGGAATAAATTTACAAGACTCTTCAATTACTCCAATAAGCATGGTGTTAGAAAACGTCTGATAAGATAATCCTATGTAATTAAGAAGGTTGCCTGGAATAATTTTAGATTCTAAGAACATAGCGACAATAATACCGACTACCCCAAACGCTGCAGCTGTCCATAAGGCTAAAACAGGCTCTTTAGTTCCTCGATCATTTTTCAAAAGAAAATAAACAAAGAATGTACTAAGTAGTATAAAAATAAGTATTATTAAAAAGATATACATTTTTTAGAATTGTTTATTTTTCATTAACAATCTTAATTATACATAAAGTGGCATTCTTGTGGTATAATCTCCCCTATAAATACGCCCCGATAGCTCAGCTGGATAGAGCAGAGGACTTCTAAGCCTAAGGTCGCAGGTTCGAATCCTGCTCGGGGTACCAATAACTGGTACCGAATACCTGAAATGTCTCAGTCGTGCTAATCTAGACGATTCAACTAAAAAATTATATCTAGGAATTTAAACACAAGAAATTAGTATCTAATCTCTACTAAAAATATCTGATAGTAATTTCGTTGATATTCTGGTAATACTTTTTATGGAATTAAACAGTAATAATTAGAGATGATATACGATTACTTTAATAACAAAATATTATACTAATTATTGGTTTCTGGAGGACTTTTATCCTCATGGGGGTTATAGTCAGCTATGTCTTTAGTATTTTCAATAGGTCTTCCTTCATGAGACAAAATCAAGAATCGTGGAAATAAAGAAACAGTTCCGTTGTCTGTTGTTACAGTTGGAACATCCAAAACACCTTCCCCACCTGACTCTTCTAATAACTTCTCATTATCAACCATTAAATAATATTTTAATTCTTTTTTATATTATTGCAATATGATCAATTTTTTATTCTAAATTTAAAGCAAATAATAGTATTATGTAAGCTATATGAAATTATCTGACTACGACTATAAACTAAAAGAAAATCTTATTGCTAAGTACCCTCCTAAAATAAGAGGAGAATCTCGTTTATTAGTACTTAATAGAAAAGATTCTAACATTAAAGATGATTACTACTATAATCTGGACAAGTATTTAAATCCAGGAGATTTGATTATATTAAATAACACTAAAGTCTTACCTGCTCGAATTAAGACTCAAGACCAGAATAAAAAACTTAAAGAACTTCTAATACTAGAACGGCACCATAAAAATGAAGACTGGTTTAAACATAATGTCCTATATAAAGGAAGACTTAAAGTTAATGACAAATTAATTACTAAAGATAAAGACGAGATCGTGGTTGAAGAAATACTTGGGAATGGAATTGCAAGAGTTATTTCCAAAACAAACTTGCTCGAGCTTGCAAGTAAAATTGGTGAAGTACCCTTGCCTCCGTATTTAAAAAGAAAATCTAACAAAGAAGATGTAGATAGATATCAGACTTTATGGGCTAAGGAAGTAGGATCAGTAGCAGCCCCTACGGCTAGTTTAAATATGACTGACAAATTAATCCATAAATTAAAGTTAAAGGGAATTAAAATAGCTTATTCCACTCTTCATGTAGGGATCGGAACTTTTCTGCCAATTAGAGTTGACGATTTAAGTCATCATCAAATGCATAAAGAATATTTTGAAATACCAAAATCTACCGTAGAAGCCATTAAAAATGCTAAATCAAACAAAAATAGAGTGGTAGCTATTGGAACAACTGTTACAAGAGCTCTAGAATATTGTGGTAAAAGTTTAATAAACAAAGAATCAAAAGATATTTATGGTGAAGCGGATATATTTATATATCCAGGATATGATTTTCAAATTGTAGACATACTTTTAACAAACTTTCATGCCCCAAAATCAACGGTGCTAATGCTTGCAAGCGCCTTTTCGGGTTGGGATAATTTATATAAAGCGTATAGTCATGCCACTGATCAAAAATACCGATTTTTAAGCTATGGTGATTCAATGTTAATTATTTAAAACTATGAATTTTAAGTTTGAAGTTAAACATAAACTAGAAGGAACTTTAGCTAGAAGTGGTGTAATCTATACTCCCCACGGCAATATTAAAACTCCAGCTTTTATAATTGGAGGAACTAAAGCTACCGTAAAAGCCTTAACTAACAACCAAATAAAAGATGTTAATGCTCAAGCACTTCTTGCTAACACCTACCACTTAATGTTACAGCCTGGTGCTGATATAATTCAAAAAGCTGGAGGACTTTCTAGGTTTATGAATCTAGATATGCCAACATTTACAGATAGCGGAGGATTTCAGGTTTTTTCGTTGGGAATGGCTTATAAAAAAGGAATAGATCTTACTAGCAACAGCAAAAAAGGTGATCCAACAACTGCAAGGCATTCAAAAACTCAATTAGCTAAGGTTAATGATAAAGGAGTTATTTTTAAATCGCATCTAGATGGTCAAAAATTAGAAATGACGCCAGTTTCATCAATGCAACTTCAACATAAAATTGGGGCAGATATAATATTCGCTTTTGATGAACTTACTTCTCCACTTTCTTCAAGAAAAAATATTGAAATTGCTTTGGAACGAACTCATAAATGGGCCTTGAAAAGTTTAGAGGAACATCAAAAACTTAATTCGAAGCAAAAAAATTATCAAGCTTTGTTTGGAATCGTTCAGGGAGCTAGAGAACTAGACTTAAGAGAAAAAAGCGCTAAATACTTAAATTCACTAGACTTTGATGGTTTTGGTATTGGAGGAATATTTGAACCAGAAGAAATTCCTCAGATCCTTAATATAGTAGATCCTTTACTAAATGAAAACAAACCAAGACATCTGCTTGGCATGGGTTCTCAACCTCTAGATTTATTTTTAGCCATTGAATACGGCATCGATACTTTTGATTGCGTTGCACCTACTAGGCAAGCCCGTAATGGAGCTCTTTATACAAAATATGGACGAATTAATATTAAAAATGCTAAATATAAGGATAATTTTAATAGTTTAGATAAAGACTGTAAGTGCTATACTTGCTCTAATTTTAGTCTAGCTTATCTTCATCATCTCTATCATTCAAGAGAGATTTTGGCATCAACCTTAGGTTCAATTCACAATGAATATTTTATAATTAATTTAGTTGATTTAATTAGGGAATCTATAGAAAATGAAACTTTTTTTATTTTTAAAGATAAATTCTTGAATAAATATTATTCTAAAGACTCATAGTTTCTCAAATAATTAATCATAAGTAGTCCAAATCCTAATTGAAAGATTAACTGCCCTTCTATTAAGTATCCTTTTTGAGGGAATAAATAATAAGCTGAAATTATTCCTCCAAATATTTCAACTATTAAAAACAGATAAACATTAAACCTTTTGCTTTCTATAGCTAGTATGGATGAAACTATTAGCTGTGATACAAATATTAATACACCAATAGTCTGGTGGATATTTGAAAACGTGTTATTAACGTTATATGGGAAAATTACGAGCAGTATAGATAGTGGTAATAAAATTAATAACAAAGTTGATATAAATTTGTCTTTAAAAATACTTTTATTCTTAATTAGTCCGATAAATAATAAAGAGCTTGATCCAACTATTCCAGTTACATAAGGGATTAGGGTCGAGAAAAATGTTCCAAAATAGCTAATTCCATTATTAGCCGTTAAACCAGTAGGCTTAATTAAAAAGCAAACTGCGATACTCAAATATAAAACTATTTGTCCTAAAATTATATTCTTTAAAAGGCTCATGGCTGAGCATTGATATATTGTATTTTATAATCTTTAGGATTATATCCGTCTGCGCTCAACCAATTTAATGCTAATTTCTGATTTTCGGTT
Organism: bacterium; assembly: GCA_021806285.1. Classification (GTDB taxonomy): domain Bacteria; phylum Patescibacteriota; class Saccharimonadia; order Saccharimonadales; family UBA4665; genus JAJZMH01. The sequence goes on from JAJZYA010000007.1 coordinate 8,666, forward strand.
CCATTGGCAGTTATTATTAGAACAAATCCATTGGTGTTTGTATAATTTATTTCAAATAAACCATTGGGACTAATAAACGGTAACATTTGCATCAAATGATTAAAGGATTGTTGCTGATTATATTGAATTTGTTGTTTTTGTAAATATTTAGACGAATTTGAACTGATATTAAGCGAAAATATTGGTTTAAATTTATAAAAAACATCCTTTATGGTTTTATTTGATACACTTTCAATATTGCTTATCTCAAGTTGATAATTAGTGCTTGTAGACAATGGGATATGAAAATAAAGAAAGAGTTGATTGTTCTTTATTTTATAAGATTGTAATCCTTGATTCGTCATCTCAATATGAATGTTGTTTTTTAAATCTTTATTAAATGTAATATCTACATACGGCGTAACACTATTAAGGTTTTGAAAGGATGGCGATACGCTGACTATACGAAATGTTGTATTTCTATATAGCAAATATCCCACTAATAATAAAATTAATAATGTTAGTATTATTAAAATCAATTTAAGTCTTTTGTTCATATTTTATTATTTCATCCTTTTATTAATCTGGGCTAACATATCCGGTTATGTTGTCACTTCCATTATATAAATAATTATCAGTATACTCAGAAACCACCGAACCTCCCGGATAGTTAACATTTACTCCTTGATCTCCTCCAATTAAGGTAACTTGATTATTATTCACTGCTACAACTAAGTTTACGTGTTGATTTCCATGCACTGCAATGTCCCCAGGTTTCGGGATATAACCACTGCTGACATTATGCCAATGAAAATTTCCGTTTTGTTTACCGATAGCCTCAATCTCCGCTACACTGCTGACTCTCCAGTTTCCGTTTGTCGATAAAGGGTAATTGGCCTGATTATATATCCAAGAGACAAAATCTGCACACCATTCTTCCTTAATATTTTCAGAATAGTCTAAATATCCTGATTGGGCATAACTGAATGAATTACTTCCAGAAGCAACATATCCAGGTTGTGACTCCCAAATACTTAATTGATTTTGGGCTTGACATACAACTTGTTGACGTACCTGACTTAGAGAAGAAGTTGATGCATTGGCATTACAATTAACTGTTCCGACACATGAACCCGTAGAGCTGTTTGTTGTTTGAACGGAAGTTGAGCTTGTTGAAGAACTATTACCACCTTGAGCTAAAGACACCAGACTATCTACAGTAGCCTTTAATCCGCTACCATATTGAGAACTTTTTTGATCTCTGTCATAGGTTGTACCCAAAATATAATAGTTGTTTGTATCTAGTATTTTTCCATACTCAAATCTTAAATAAGACCCCTCATCTCCACCACCTACAATATTTTGATTTTCGGGAGCTGTATAATCTACACTTGCTTTAATCGAAGACCATTTATACCACAGTACCCTAGAAGATTGGCCTGCACCAGGAAAATTTGGTTGACTGGAAGTGGCCATTCTTCCAAATGCATTATTTCCATTAATAATATTGTATTCTGTAGGTAGGGCTAAAGAAGATTCGTTTTGAGCAATGGCAACAATTATAAATGGGTTGACATTGGAATGTTGGCCATCAGCTACGATAGTTGCTCCAAGTCCCTTCATTTCACTATTAGGATACTTACTGGATATATAAGAATTTATAGCGTTAGCCATTGCCGTCGGATCTAAGTTAGGATAATCCAATCCGTCAGGAGCCCCAAAACCCGGAGTTAAAGTTTGCAAAGAACTTGAATTTCCAGAACTACATCCTGAAGTGGGAAGCCAAAAGGCCCATCCATTTAAAGCTGCCATATCCGTCTGATCAAGTGGAGCCGCAAATACCTTAGAAGAAATTAAAAATATAAAAATGAATATAATAAATATACTAAAAATTCTTTTTGCTACCATGTTGGCCATCCTTGCGGTAAAGTACAGGGTGGATTAGACTCTCGTGGAACTCCTGCTGGACCTCCTATACTCTGAAGAAATTGAGAAAAATTAACCCCAAAACTAGAAGAGCGACCGTCCCAACAGTATTTAGCCATGGAATCTGGAAGATTGCTAGAATTTGCCCAACCCGTTTCAATACCATTTCCACAATTAGTCATTTGAGCTATGACCGTATTTGAGGTTACAGTTTGATTAGCCTGAACTTTTGGAGTTATGCATTCCGCGACGTAAACAGTTTTTCCTTTTGCTGGTCCGTCAGACAAAGTATAGGCAATCAAGGGTTCGTTTTCATACCAATTTGGATAAACTCCATTTACTGTACCGTCTCCTATAGCATAAATTGGACCTGTACCTGAAAAGTCTACTCCTTGATCAATTCGTTCGGGCACTAAATTAACTATGTCTCTAAAAGGATTTTGATAAGAGGAATTTGAGGTCGTAGTGGTAGACGCGGATGAAGAATTATTTCCATTAACGTCTGTTTGTTCATCTTTAGTTAAAAGACTACTATTAAAGGTTGCTCCATCACTTCCAACTGTTGCCATAATTAATTCACACGGATCAGTTGTTTGGTTTATAAAGCTACCATTTGGATCTCCTGTAACCGTATTGGAAGCTTCATTGTTATATGTGTTTCCATTTTGATAACCGTCGCTAGGATTATTATTACAATTGTTGTTCCAATAGGTTTCAGGATCTCCAATAGCGTTTAAATCGCTTTGGGTGTAGCCATACTGAACTACACCAAAAGGATCGTTTTGAACTGGAGGATCTGCGTTTATTCTTCCATCAAGAATCGAACCAATATTACCTATCATCCCAGAAATTGGATTTGTAATATAATGCACGAGATCTAAATATACTGAATTTAAAGATGTTATTGGTATATTTATAGCAAACCTGGATATTAAAGAATATGAGCTAGAAGTACTAAATAATCTATAAAGTAAAGGCTCTTGAGCAAACTGTGCTTCAGCTAATTGATTCTGATTATTTTGAATTGTAGCAACCTGCTGTGGATTTAACATTTGTCCACCTATTCCATTGTGAGCAAAACTATTACCTGAAACATCTGCGCCAGCAGCCATCATATCAAAAGTTCTACCACCACTCATATCTGGACCAATAGGAGATGGTATTAAATAATTAAATAGGGACTTAGCAATGCTTGAAATATGACTAGAAATTGTACTAATTAATGCTTTCACGGGTGGTAACTTTGAAAGAACACTTATCACTGGACCGCTTATACCACCTATAATACCGTTAAATCCATTCACTATGGGACCTATGGTATGGTTAAATACGTCAGCAATAGGACCTAATCCGCTTTGGTTTATTGAGTTGCTAACACCATTAACAATATTGCTACTGCCAGCTAGATTTTCTTCGGGGCAAACTAGGCTACCAGAGGGAACTGGTTTACCATTTCGGCAAGTATAAGTTGAAGAACCTCCAGGATTTGATGAATTATCTATTAAACTCGAATAAAGAGGGGTTTGTTCGGCAGACGCCGTCCCTCCAAGTTGATTAGAAGGATTACATTTTTTTTCTATTGCTGGCACGCATTGATTTCCTGAACCTAAGGAATTTACAAATGAACCAACTTCTTGAGCATTTACGTTACCAGTATGAATTTCGTCTGCAAAAGTCATATAATTTGTAAACAAGGCGACCGCTTCGGCAGATGTTGCTAAATAAGATAAACGCTTTATGGTTTTAGGTGCCTTTTGTAAACCTTGGATTAGACTTGCAATCATTCCTGCCGTTTGAATTTCTCCAACGCCTGGAACTTCAGCACTAGACTCTTTATTAAAAACCTTAGTAAACAATTTATCAAATAAATATTGATTTATACCTTTATCTTTAATTGAACCGATTTCACTCAAAATACTATCTAAATTTTCAGATAAAAAACCTTCTGAAGAAGCGGCTAAATCTTTTTCGATATCAGCTTCGGCTATATCTTGCTGAGCTCCAGATGTTTCCTCACAAGAACTGTCTGTTTCGGCACAACTTGTTGTAGAAGCTTTCTTAGTACAACCTTCATTTAAAACTATACATTTAACTATTGTGGCCGCCGCTGAGTTGTGTGGAAATATAACTCGATCCAGAAGAAATATTTTTGATGCATAAATGGCGTCTTCTGCCTTAGACTTAGCTGCACTGAAAAAATCTTTTACGCCGCAAAAAACTAGACATCTTTTTATACCATACTTTTCTTCTAACAATTTTCCAATTTTAAACCTCAACATTACTTTTTGCCAAAGAGTACTGTCTTCTTCAATAGTAGCAAAAGCTGCTTTCCTAACTTCACTGTTACTTTCAGCTTTGTCAAAACCTTCAATACTTATACTATGATCTGGAGTTGAGCGATCCGTAATATCTTCTCCTTTACCAGTCATATCTGGAGTTTTAAGATAATATGTACCACCTCCGGATGGATCATATTTAAGCTCAAAACCATGATCAGCTAAATAAGTTTCTATCTTATCCTGCTTATATGCTTTATATAGGTTAACTACAGGATTGTTGCCATTTCCAAATATCTTAAAATTACGACAATTCTTGTCTATAATTAATTTGCCCTCTTTACTACAGTATCCGTTTTTCATAGCAGGACCAATATATTTTTTTAGATAGTCTTTTAAAATTGTATCTGTTTCACTTGATACGGCAGATTGTCCAGTAGAAAAATACCGATGCTCCAGGTCTTTAACCAGAGTCTCAATTTTTAACGGAATCAAAGCCATAATTGAAGCTATAATTAAGCCTATTAGACCGGCGCCACCAATTCCGGCGCCAATCAATAATTTACGATTTTTTTTTACTTTTTGATATACATTTGCTAGTTGACTTCTAGGATTGTCTTCATTGGAATATTGAAAATCGGAATCATTTTCTTTTTTGTTGGGAAGATCTTCTTTCTCATCCTGTGTTTCTTCATCCAAATCGTCTGGAGATTTATTTTCTTTATCATCCATAAAAAAGATATTCCCTTTTTATATTATCTTTATGCTATATTACATAATTATACCATTTCTCAAGAAGTAGTAATCAAGTTATTTTTGAGATATCTATCTATATAGGCTAAATTTATGTTACAAATCAGAGGATTGTTTTCTTCTTTCTAACTCTTCTAATATCTTTCGCCTTTGATCATATCTTCCAATCATTCTGGAATTAACCCTATCTGCTCTTCTAGTTAATACTTTACTTTTAACTTTATTGACTATTGTAACAGCTGGTTGACTAGCTCTAAGGTGATCATATATAGCTCCTCTTCTCTCTCTTCTATAAGCACGTCTTACGGCAGCCGGCTGAATTGTAGTTTTTTCCTCGGATTTAATCCTGGCTTTTTCTGCTAATAATTGTTTAGCTGTTAATCCTCCGTTTCTATATTGTCTACCTGTGGTTATGCCATTCAAAAACTGATGTAATTTAGTTCTAGATCTTGCAGTATTGCCAAGACCTATTCCGCCTCCAAATATTCTCTCCATTTCTTTGGATTTTTCTTGCCTAAGTTCTTGTTTGTGTAATCTCTTAGCGTGTTTTATGTCTCTTCTTGATTGTAAAAATCCTAATTCAGAATTATCTGGTCTTTGTCTCTCACCTTCTTTTATTTTGATACTTTTAGGATTATCGGTGGCAATTGACTTTCTTGCCGATAAAGCTTTTACTAATTTTTCCCCTATTAATCGTTCAGGAACGGTGGACTCAACTCCATTCTCAATCTTTAGTTCTGAAGTATATGAATCTGTTATATGGCTTTTTGTTAAAATTGAGGACGTATCAAATATTAAGGCATCTTTTAGTGCTAAAGAAACTCCTATTTTTCCTAATCTTTCTTGAAATTTGGAAATCTTTGAATTATCTCTATCAATAGAATCTTCTACTTTATGTAATGCATCGTAGAGTGTTTGATCTTGTATCGAATCTATTTGTTTTGCCATTGCTGTAATATTATAATATTTTATTACTTATTTGTAAATAATGTTTTATTAATTTGGTTATTTAGCCGTACGATCACCTGGTCCTCCAGGCATTTCAGCCGATTCTCTATCGTATGTACGGGACATTCTACTAAGTTCTGTTCCAGAATATATCTGCGGTGCTCCTGGACTAAGACCGCTTGCTAATTGATCTTCAATAGAAATGGGTACTTGTTGTTCAACATCATTAATTTTAACTTTTCTAGTAGCATCATAATCTACGCCAACTTCTTTTGAATACATTGCATTATTAATAATTTCTTGATTAGATCCAGATGCATATGGTAATCCTTTCTGTAGTTCAAGTAATCGAGCAGCTGCTTCAAGTCCCATTGCCTTCAATTCAGGACTCGCGGTTGGTTGTTTTGCAGCACCATAAACTGCTCTTGCCGTAGCGGCAAACTGTTTAACCTGGGCAGCATGTCCTCTGGCCATACTCACCGGATCCATTCTTTCCATTGCATCCATAGCTACAGCATGACGCATAGCTTCTTCTCTAGAGATACCCATTGTTCTTTCTAGATTAGTAGCCCTGTCTTGAACTGATTGACTGGTCCACATTCCACCAATATCACCTCTTCCTGCTTCTCTAGACAGAAACTGAAACTGTTGAGCTAGAGATTCGGCTTGAGCACCATTGTTACCTGCCAAGCGAGTAATACCTTTTTGTATAATATCATATCTTCCATCTCCAATAGCTCTACTCTTATTTTGAGCCATTGTCTGAAGAGCAACTCCGGCGTTTGCTTTAGATATTCCAACTGCGTTAACCGCCGCCATAGCATTTTTATATCTAGTTTCATCTAGTTTACCGTCCCTTGTAAACAATTCTCGTGCTGCTTCCTCAGCACCAGCCCTTGACCCACCACTAAGCGCCATAACGGCATTCGCATCATCGTTATTTCTAAGCTGAGCAAGTCTAGGATTATTTTTTAAAATTTCTTCAGCCTGAGCCATTTGATTTAAAGCAACTGCATTTCTTCCTGTTTCTCCTACGCCAAATCGTCCTCTCCAACCAGCTTTAGCTCCTGTTCCTATTCTATTGTATACTCTACCTATACCCTTATTCTCAAATCCACCAGACATTGCTCTATTAATTCTATTTTGCCTATTTTGTTTACGTGCATTAGCTAAGAACTGTTTATGTCCAAGACCAGTAATTGCTCCGTGCAAACTACCTATGGCGCCACCCGCCATCTTAAATGCTTGCGGAATAAGAAACAAAGGCAATATTATCGCAATTACAGCTAAGAGCTGATAAAGGGTTGCGTCGCCTTTAGGTTCAATTATTTGAACAACATATGCAGCTATTTTACCCATAGCAAAAAATATCATAATTATTGGATACATTAGTAAGGCCTTAAGAAGTAAATCCCACCAGCGTTTAAATATTGATTGAGTATTTGGAAGAATATACAGGGCAAAAGCTACTGGAGCAAGAACAATTAAAAGTACTATAAGAGCTTGTCTGATTAATAATGTTACAACAACTATTAGGGCTGCTATTAAGGCTGCTAATGCTGTAAAAAGCATAAATGCCAGAATACCTTGGACAGCAACTGCAGTAGCACCTAGAGCACCAATCCCTAAAGCAAGACTGGCAGATCCCGTTCCGATATTAACTTGCGGACCACCATGATTTAATACAAAAGGACTAGATATTAGCTGGCCTATTCCGCCCCCTAAAATATTTATAATATCCTCTAGTCCGACAACAACATAAAATGATATATTTATAAGTATTGCTCCTATTATTATTCTTGGGAGTATTTTTCTAATTGAATATGCGTCAATTAAACCTCCTCCTATCGATTCTCCAAACACTATTACTAATATGACTATTACTAAAATTACGTTGGCAATATTTCTAAAATTATTCCAAACCGTTTTTAGATTTGTGGAATAAGCAGCAGCGTTTGGATTCTTAGCATTCGTAGCAATAGTTGGAGTCTGTAATAGATTTTTTATTATACCCTCAAGGTCAGATTCAGCTGAGGCTACCCAATTTATTAAGGGACAAATCATCCAACCAAGAACAGAACCTGAGCTTGATTCACAGGTTGCAGATTGAGGCTGAGAAGTGTTATTGGTAGTGTTTAGTTGATTAACTAAAGATGTTGGTGTTTTATAATTAGACGGTAAAGGTAAACTCAGACTAATTCCTGTCGATTTATTATTATTAAAAGATTCTTGACCTCCGCCTATGTTAAGCATTTTTGAATCAGGAACTCCAAAAGCTGTATCACATACCGTACCAATGAGATCAAAATTTCTCGGATTATCTATAGTACAAGACTGAACGGTCCAATATTTAGTATTGGGATTTTTAAGGGAGCAACCAGGAGAAACAGAGATACTTGTTCCTGAAATACATGCTATAAAATTATAATTGCTATTATTACTGCCATTATCATTAAGATGTGCAAAATATGCCGAATAACTAATTACTCCAGAACTTGTATCAAAATATGGAGTACCGCTGCTAGTTTCATTAAGCGTAGCAATATAGTGACCATTTACTTTGGGGCAAATATTATAGTTGTTAGACCCTGCACAACCATAAGTAGGCATTATTTCTCCATTAGCTATATCTTCTATGTCTATATTTATGTAAGTAGGGATTTGGAATAATTTCTGAGAATTATTATTTACAATATAATAATTCTGGCTTCCAGACGGAATTTGTTTGATTGAATCTCCCGAAAAGGAATTTGGGGCAAAATTAGAATTAAGCCCATCTAACTTGACGTTTACCTCAACACTCGACAAATCATTAAGACTAGCGGATGGGACTGGATTAGAAACATTGGTGGGATTTAATGCAAAAACCTTGTTATTTGAAACAAAACTACTTTCAATTAAGGTAATTAATAAGAACGAGATAAAAACCAACAACATTAATACGTTTATTTTTTTTGTTATATTCTTTAACATAAGTACATTTTATAAAACGATATTTATTCTCATTATTTAATGTAATTATATACTGGTTAAGTTTCTAGATAAATAGTAAAATTAGAATTAATGGATAAACAAACGGTTTTTTCTGGTCTATCTGGTAATGAAATGTATTGTGCCTACCTTTTAGGTTATTCTCCGGGAGATTTAATTGTCGGTAATAGCGTCTTCTCGATGGGTTACATTGGTTCAATTAGGACCAATATTAGAACTGCAGTAGGTGGTGAAATAGCAGCGGTAACAAATATGATAGCTGAAGGAAGAAATCTCTCGATACAAAGATTCGAACAAGAACTAACGAAATACAATGGTTCTGGTGCTAGTGGAGTAACAAGTAAGTTAGTATTTCACCCTGGACATACTGAATTTTTAACTATTGGGTCGGCCGTTAAAGATAGCCTTGGTCGTGGCATTAATGTCTTTACCTCCTCAGCTGACGCTCAAGAACTTTTTTGTCAGTGGGATTCGGGCTACCAGCCAATAAGCTTTGTTTTTGGAAACGTTGCTTATTCTATTGGAATAGCAAAAGCTTTTCTTGGAGGTCTGAAAAGTTTGTCTAAGGGAGAGGTGAAACAATATAGTGACATTTTTAATACAACTAGAAACCTAGCCTTGTCTAGAATAGTTGAAGAAGCTAAAGCGAAGGGTGCAAATAGCGTAGTAGGAATAAATACTGAAATCATACCTTTTCTAGAAATTGGAGTCCAAGAAATGGTAATGATAGGAACCGCTTCATACAATCCCCAAATCAACAGTTTAGTTAATCTGGTGGATGGAGTTACAACAAGTGATTTAACGGCTGAAGAAACCTGGAACATAGCCAAACTTGGATATGCGCCGATAAAACTACTTTTAGGAACTTCTGTATATTCATTAGGATTTGCGGGAGGTATTAAGGCAAGTCTAGCTAATTTAATAAAAGGAGAAATTAAATCCTTAACAGATTTGATTTATGGAGCCAGAGAAAAATCTATCGATAAATTAAGAGAACAAGCTCAAGAAATTGGAGCTGACGATGTTCTTGGAATAAAAAACTATATTACTGATTTAGGAAGTGGACTAGTTGAATTTTTATCGATCGGTACTGCCGTTAAGAAGATTGATGGTATTAGAACGCATTCTGAACAACTTCCACCACAAGCCATCATTAAAGATAAAGAAACATATATCGATCTAAGTGGTGAAAATGGTCTTAATTACGGTAATAAGATAATAACCTGATTTCAGTTGTTTAGTAAATTTAATTCGAGTATAATTACCTCTGTTACTTTACATTTGGCGGAAGTAGCTCAGTTGGTTAGAGCGCTGGATTGTGGCTCCGGAGGCCGTGGGTTCGAGTCCCATCTTTCGCCCCATTAAAGTTTAAAATTATGTTAAAAAAAATAATCA
>JAJZYA010000065.1 GCA_021806285.1 bacterium
TGATTAGCCAACCAAGAATTACCAGCCTTAGCGTAGTTGGGTAAAGACCCATATGCCCAGATTGCTAAGCTATCAGCTATATTGTTGGCAGATGGCAAAAGCATGGCTTCTAACATTTGATATTCACTCAAATTTTCACCTAAAGAAACCTTTAAAATTGAGCCTTCGTTAGCTTCATAGTAATTTAGTATATTAATATCCTGTTGCGTAATAGTTATTTCAGGCCCAGTTTGACCATTCTTTAAGGGATATTTACTTAAAACTACCAGGGCTGTAATCAATTTAGCAAGAGAGGCGGTTGGAAGTTCTTTCTGGACCCCATTAATCTGGAAAACCCCGTTATTTAGTCCAATAGCCTCCTCTTGAAAATTGGGCCAATTTAAACTTAAATTAGGGGTATTTGAATTTAAAGAATAGTTATTTTTAGATGGTTTAATTACGAATAGAGATATATTTAAAGCAAAGTATAAATATACAATCAATGCCAAAATTATAACACCTAGGTAATACCAGTAATCTATCCGTTTTTTCTTATCTTCTTGCACCTATTTATAATATCATTTTAAAATAAGTGTTCTAGTTTAATTATCGTTCAAAAGAAGATATAATAAAAAGAACTTATTTAAGGAGAATTAAAATGACAATTTTAATAATAGTTGTTGCAGTTATAGTCGTTTTAGGGATAGTAATTGCTACTATATATAACAGTTTGGTACGTTTGAATCAGCAAGCTGATGAAGCTTGGAGTGACATAACGGTCCAACTCAAAAGAAGATATGATCTTATCCCAAACTTAGTAAATACCGTAAAAGGTTATGCTTCTCACGAAAAAACAGTTTTTGAAGATGTAACTAAAGCAAGAACTTCAGCCATGTCTGCTCAGGGGGTTGAAGAAACCTCAAAAGCTGAAAACCAATTTCAACAGACCATGAAGAGTCTATTTGCGGTTGCTGAAAATTACCCAGACTTAAAAGCTACTCAAAATTTTCAGGAGCTTCAAGCTGAATTAACGGACACAGAAGATAAGATTCAGGCTTCCAGACGCTTTTATAACGGAATAGTACGAGATTTTAATTCAAAAAGAAGAACTTTTCCTACCAATATTTTCGCATCAATGCTTCACTTTAATAAAGATAAAGAATACTTCGGCGTTGACGATAGCGAAGCTCAGGAAGTAAATGAACCAGTTAAAGTAAACTTTTAAGAACTAGCATGTATAAAGATATCGCTCAAAATAAACGAAAAAGCTTTTTTATAATGTTCTTTTTCTTTTTATTTGTTGCCTTTATAATTTTTCTTTTTGTAAAGTTCTTAAACGGAAACTTCTATATCTTTTATATCGGACTATTCTCGGCTCTAATTTATATAGTTTTAACTTATTATTTTGGTTCATCAATGGCTCTTGCCATCAATAGAGCCACCCCAATTACTAAAAGCCAAAATCCGAGACTCTATAAGATTGTTGAGAACCTGGCTATTACAGATGGTTTGCCAACTCCAAAGATCTATATCATAAATGATCCAGCCTTAAATGCTTTTGCCACGGGAAGGGATCCGAACCACGCGTCAATCACGGTTACCTCTGGTTTACTAGAAGTTATGAATGATCAAGAGCTTCAGGGAGTTATATCTCATGAAATGAGTCACATTAAGAATTTTGACATAAGAGTTAGTATGATAGCTTTTGCTCTTTCAGCCATAATATCCATTTTGGCCGATATTATAATTCAAATTGTTTGGTTAAGAGATGACAATAACAACTCTAATAATCAAGGTTTCCTATATTTGGGAATTGTGGCCGCAATACTCGCTCCCATAGTAGCAATGTTTATTCAATTAGCAATATCAAGACAAAGAGAATATTTAGCGGATGCTAGTGGAGCTCTTGCCACTAGGTATCCCGAAGGCTTAGCAAGTGCTTTAGAGAAAATAGGTAAGTATGGATCAAGGTTAAAGGTTCAGAATACTGCAACTGCGCATTTGTTTATTTCTAACCCTCTAGGAGGCCATAGCCTAACAAATTTATTTAGCACCCATCCACCATTAAAAGATCGCATTAAAAGATTAAGAGCAATGGAATCTAATGGTTAAAAAAAGTAAGAAAGCTTTACCCATATCTAAAAAAAGTAACCCTACTAAAGGATATAAAAGTGTCTTTGGGCTTGTTAAAGAAAGTGCCTTAATATTAAGCACTAATTCAAAAACTTTTATAAAAATACTTTTAATCTATGCCATAGTTTATATTGTCTTAGTATTAGGTTTTAGTTCTCCGGGCACTGTTAGCAATATCTCGTCAAGTCATCAAAGCGGTATTAATAATGAACTAAGTAAATTGAGCTCTAGTTTTACTTCTTTTGGTTTATTACTTAATTCTTCATCCCCATCTAGCTCTAATCCTTCGGCTAACGTCTATGGATTTATACTCTTCATAATTTTAAGCTTGGTATTAATTTGGACTATAAGAGAAATAAATCAAGGGAATAAAGTTAAGGTTAAGGAAGCTTATTACAATAGTATGACACCATTTATACCTTTTGTAATAGTTCTAGTAATTATGTCTATTCAATTGATACCTATATCGATAGCTTTTGTTCTGTATAATTACGTAATTGTCGGTGGAATAGCCGTTGGAGTTCTAGAACATTTGATCTGGGCCATTGCTATAGTATTTCTAGCAGTTATTTCTTTTTATTTTCTAGCATCTTCAGTCTTTGCTTTATTAATGACTGCAATCGAAGGCTTAACACCGATGAGCTCCCTTCGTAAAGCTAAACAATTAGTTAAGGGTCAAAGACTAACACTTTCAATGAAGTTAATCTTCCTATTTTTATTTATATCAATAGTTATTTCCTTAATAATGATTCTAGATATCATTACTATACCAGCGATCGCTCCATGGTTATTGCAAGCTCTTCTTTTAGTGGCAATTGTTTTTGCTTATTTGTACATATTTAGTCTATATAGGGAACTAAATACCAATGGATCAAAAAAAAGCTAAAGATAGAATCGATAAGCTCAAAAAACTCATTGATGATTACAGATATCACTACCATGTATTAAACGAGTCCATAATGAGCGAAGAAGCTGCTGATAGTTTAAAACATGAGCTCAGCGAACTCGAAAATTTATATCCCAGTTTAATTACTCCAGATAGTCCGACTCAAAGAGTGGCTGGAGAGGTTTTAAAGGGTTTTAAAGAAGTCCGGCATCAGACCAGAATGCTTAGTTTAAGAGATGTTTTTAACATGAAGGAAGTCTATGAATGGGAAGAACGTAATTCTAAGATTACAGATCTCAAATCTACTTCTTATTTTGTAGACCTAAAGATGGATGGCTTGGCTTGTAGCCTGATTTATCAA
>JAJZYA010000066.1 GCA_021806285.1 bacterium
GCTAAGCATCAAACATTAGTTTACGTTAGTTCTTTAGCTAACAAAAAAATAGATAAAAACCTTACCGTAAAAGCAGAATGGGTTGGGACCGAAATAGCAAAGCAAGCCAAAGATCATAAGATTAAACAAGTTATATTTGACCGTAATGGTAAAATTTATCATGGTCGGATAGCTAAATTAGCTGAAGCAGCCCGAAAAGGCGGATTGGAATTTTAATATGGATCAAAATACCGATATAGTTAAATCTAAAAAACAAATTGTAACTGAAGAACCTCAATTTGATGAAAGGACTCTTCAGGTAGATCGAGTTGCTCGTGTTGTACGCGGTGGTCGTCGCTTCCGATTCCGAGCGTTAGTTGTTGTTGGAGATCGCAAGAATCACGTTGGCGTAGGAACCTCTAAGGGAGCTGATGTAACAGCCGCTGTCACTAAAGCAACTAATGTTGCCAAGAAAAATATGATCAAAGTACCTATTTATAACTCTACGATACCTCACGAAATTGAATCAAAAGTTAGTGGTGCTAGGATTATGCTTAAACCCGCCAGCAAAGGTACAGGTCTTATAGCTGGAGGTGTTATAAGGACTATCCTTGAAGTAGCCGGTGTCGGTAATATTTTAAGCAAATCATTAGGATCATCAAATAAAACGAACGTCGCTTACGCAACCGTTAAAGCCTTGAATGAACTAAAGACTGCTGACAAGTGGATTACAAACCAACCGAAAAAAGTTAAGAAAACTAAGGAATAAATTATGAAATTTAATGAACTTTCTCTAACTAAGAACAAAAAATCCAAGAGATTAGGTCGTGGTATAGCTTCAGGCAAAGGTAAAACTTCTGGAAGAGGTACAAAAGGTCAAAAATCTCGAACTGGTTATTCTAAAAATCCAGGATTTAGTGGTGGCCAAAATCCTTTAATGCAGCAACTTCCTAAATTACCTGGTTTTAGATCAAAGAAAATTAAAGCTGAAAACATTTCAACCAAAGATTTAAATCACCTAAAGTCTTCTAAGATCGACGCTCAAGTACTAAGCGAAGCCGGATTAATAAGTTCAGCTTACGTCAACGTTAAACTTCTAAATTCCGATAAGCTTAAAAAAGCTTATGAAGTCCGTTTACCTTATGCCTCCAAAACAGCTATCTTCAATATCGAAGAAGCTGGAGGTCAGTTTATTAAAACTCCTCGAATTATTAGACCAAAGTTAACCAAGAAAGAAAACCCAAAATAAATAAAGTATAATACTAGAAAAGAGGGTATAAATTGAACTGGAAAATTATCTGGAAATCTCTTTCACATAAGGATATGCGGAAACGTATATTTGCGGTTCTTGGTATACTTCTAATCTTCCGAATACTAGCTGAATTACCGGTACCAATTGCTAATCCTCAAACTTTCCATCAAGTTCTACAAAACATGTTCGCTTCCAAGAACGCCCCTCAATTATTAAACTTTATAAACGTTCTTTCAGGTGGTGCTCTGGCTAACTTCTCGATTATGATCGCAGGATTAGGGCCTTACATTAACGCATCAATTATAATGCAATTGCTTACTAAGGCTATTCCGAAACTAGAGGCACTTCATAAAGAAGGGGAATTTGGTCAAAAGAAAATTAACCAATATACCCGTATAATTACATTTCCCCTTGCTATTATTCAATCTATTGGAGCAATTTTCTTAATAAGACAAGCCGCTAGTAGTATTGGTGGTATCAGTAGTTTGAGTTCTCATACATCAATTATGCAATGGGTCTTAATGGTGTCCGCTTTAACTGGTGGATCGATGCTCTTAATGTGGCTAGGAGAACTGGTAACAGAACAAAGTATTGGAAATGGAATATCTTTAATTATTACGGTCGGTATTATAAGTCGATTACCATCTAATATCTCGCAGATTGTCAGTTCAGTAAATGTTGGTAAGCATTGGAAGATATTTAACCATTCAATTGCTTTTAATAATAAAGCCTTGCTATATCTAGTTATCGTAATCGTTTCAATACTAGTTGTTACTTGGTTAGTCGTAATGTTAAATGAAGCCTCTAAAAATTTAACAGTCAGCTATGCTAAAAGAGTCAAAGGCAACCGCGCTTATGGTGGTGTCACAACAATTCTCCCTGTTAAGCTTATTACTGCTGGAGTTATACCAATTATCTTCGCGGTGGCTTTTTTGAGTGTTCCAGGGTTTGCAGGTCAATTACTATCTGGTATTAAGAATCCTCAATGGGCTAAAATAGGAACAGATCTTGTAACTTGGTTTCAAGCTCCTTCGGCGACAACCTTTAAATCTGAAGGTTTAGTAGCCTATATTTATCCAATAACGTATTTTGTTTTAGTTTTTGCTTTTACCTACTTCTATACCAGTTTTACCTTTAACTCGAAAGAAATAGCTGAGAATCTTCATAAACAAGGCGGTTTTATAGAAGGAGTTAGAAGTGGTCAACAAACTGAAAAGTATCTATCTAAAGTCATTAATCGACTAACGCTCTTTGGAGCCTTAGCCCTCGGCATATTAGCCTTAATGCCAATTATTGCTCAAATTTACGTTAACGTAAGCATTACAATAGGTGGTACTAGTATCCTGATCTTAGTATCTGTTGCTCTTCAAACATTACGATCCGTCGAATCGAGAGCTTTAATGATTACCTACGATCAGTATGAGACTCCTGAATTCTTCCATGAAGAGACAGATGTACTGGGTCAAAAATTACCAAAAGTTTTAGCAAAGAAATCAAGTCTTAAATAAAAAACTCGATTTAATTAAAAAAACACTTTACAAAAGGGGTAATCAACTGATATAATCAGATCTTGTTATATCTATGGCAAACAACAAGGAAGTAATTGAGTTAGTAGGAACGATCGTCGAGTCTCTTCCAGGCGCTCAATTTAAAGTAGAACTTGAAAATGGCCATCAGATTATAGCCCATGTTGCAGGTAAGATGCGTAAGCATTTTATAAAAATCGTACCTGGCGACAGCGTTAAGGTAGAACTGACACCTTACGATCTTACGAAGGGTCGAATAACTTACCGTCAAAATTAATAATTTAAAGCAGAAGTGTCATTACTTAAAGCTATAAAGGAGCAATGATCCGCATGAAAGTGCGTGCTAGTGTAAAAAAGATTTCTCAAGATGATATTATCGTCCGACGTAAGGGGCGTGTATATGTTATTAATAAATTAAAGCCTAAACATAAGCAGAGGCAAGGTTAAATATGGCTCGTATATCCGGTGTAACCTTACCAAATGAAAAACAATTATGGGTTGCTTTAACCTATGTTCATGGTATTGGTAAAAAAACTAGTTATGATATTTTAAATAAAGCAAAAGTAGATCCCATAATCCGAAC
>JAJZYA010000008.1 GCA_021806285.1 bacterium
GTGATATTGGTCAAGGTAATGGAGGATATCCTTCAATTTTGTGCAATAGTCCTCAAGATTCTGTTACAGACAGTGCTGGTTTCCCGAATCGAGAATGTACTTCGTTTGCTAACTGGTATTTTACAAACATTGAACACCAAACTGGATTCAGTATAACCGGGAATGCTGGTTGGTGGTTTTTGACCACTAATTCCAATACTTACCCTGCAGTAACTTGGGGAGCAGGAGTAAAGGTAGGAGCTCTTGGAATTGAACCTTCAAGTTCATTAAATGCACCAGTACCAAGTTTACATGGAGGTTATTATGGGCATGTAATGATTGTTATTGGTCTTCCTGGGACTACTTATGACGGTAGTTTACCTTATACTCAGGCTGCAGCCGGTACATATGTCCCAAATGGTTATGTTTTAGTAATGAGCATGAATGAAGATGAAGCTGGTCATTTTATGTATAATCTATGGCCGATTAATTATTTAATGTATATAAACCCAAACTAGATTAAGCTATAATAGTTCCAATGAAATTTAAAATACATTCCTCGAAATTATATAAATTCGGGAGTATTGGCGTTGTTACTGTACTGCTGTTATTTGCGGCGTTTGTTTTAGGATTGAATTTTGGTAATGGGAATCTAAACCTAGGGGGAACAAATTCCACAGGATTGCCAGCCCATCTTAACTATTCAAGTGTGAATGCAGTATATCAATTGATTCGAAATAATTACGATGGTCATTTGACGGCAAATCAAATGCTAAATGGCCTAAAAGAAGGACTTGCTAATGCCACAGGAGATCCGTATACAGAATACTTTACTAAATCTGAGGCTAGTGCATTTAATAACGAGTTAAATAATTCATTTACTGGAATTGGAGCTGAATTAAGTAGGAATAGTGCTGGTGATATAGAAGTAATAGCACCTCTAAGTGGATATCCTGCTGCTAAAGCGGGTTTAAAGGCGCAAGACGTTATAACTAGCATAAATAATGTTTCGACTAGTGGTATGAGCGTAGAAACTGCCGTAAACGATATAAGGGGACCCGCTGGAACTAAAGTTACTCTCGGAATTTTGAGAGGTAATCAGAATTTAAACATATCAATAGTTAGGGAGACCATAACTATACCTAGCGTTAACACTAGAATTCTAAAAGGTAATATTGGATATATGCAGATAATTAGTTTTGCTAATGATACTAGCACATTAGCTTATCAAGCCGCTCAAAAGTTTAAAAGCGAACACGTTAAAGGAATTATTTTGGATCTAAGAAATGATCCTGGTGGGCTTTTATCGGCCGCTATTAACGTATCTAGTCTATGGGTTAACAATAGTAGTCTTATTCTTCAAGAAAAAAGAGGAAATACGGTTGTAAATAGTTATTATGGCCAAGGTGACAATATACTGAGCAATATCCCAACCGTAGTTCTAATAAACTCTGGGACAGCTTCCTCCGCCGAAATTACAACCGGAGCTCTTCACGATAATCACGAGGCTTATGTAATTGGAACAAAAAGTTTTGGGAAAGGTGTTGTTCAAGAGTTATTTAACCTAAACAATGGGGCAGTTCTTAAAGTTACCGTAGCTAGTTGGTATAGACCCGATGGGCAAGATATAAATAAAAAAGGAATAACTCCAGATCAAACTGTTCAATTAACATCTTCGGATATCAAAGCCGGTAATGACACCCAGTTAAATGCTGCTTTAAACTATTTAGCTTCGAAATAATAATTTTGCTAAAAATCTTTGTAAAAAAATAAAATATAGATATAATCTTTATAAAAGCGAGGTTTAAAAGTGTTAGGAAAACAGACAAAATACATATTTGTCACAGGTGGAGTTATATCTGGGCTAGGTAAGGGAATTACCGCTGCCTCAATAGCAAATCTTTTAAAAGCAAGAGGTATTAGTGTTAATCTCCAAAAATGCGACCCTTATTTAAATGTGGATGCTGGAATGCTTAATCCTAGAGAGCACGGTGAATGTTTTGTTACTAAAGATGGTGCTGAAACAGATCTAGATTTAGGGCATTATGAAAGATTTATTGATCAAGAGTTGACTCAAAAAAGTTCTCTCATGGCTGGAAGAGTCCTACTTAATGTTATTCAAGACGAAAGAGCGGGAAAGTATGACGGTGACGATGTTCAAATAATTCCTCATTTAACAGCCGCAATCCAAAAATATATAATTGAAGCTAGCAAAGGATTTGATGTCCATATTGTTGAAATTGGTGGAACGGTTGGAGATTATGAATCGTTAAGCTTTATTGAGGCAATCAGGGAACTTGGTCTTAAGGTGGGTGTAGACAATTGTCTATATGTTCACGTGGTTTATTTACCATATATCAACACTTCTCACGAGATAAAAACGAAACCTGCCCAGAACTCGGCTCGAGAACTAAGAGGGTTGGGAATTCAACCAAGCATACTCGTTGCTAGAAGTGAAGAACCCGCTAATCCTAAGATAGTTAAAAAGATTAGTTTATTTACTGGAGTAAAAGAAAGCTCAATCGCTTTATTGCCTAATGCTGATTCTATTTATGAAGTTCCTTTAACTCTGGAGGATAGTGGGATAGGAGATGAAATCGTAAATTTGCTTAATTTAAAGGCTAAGAAGCCCGATCTTAAGAATTGGCGTAAAATGGTAGACTTAGCAACTAAAGACTTTAAAAAAGATATCAGAATAGGTTTAGTGGCAAAGTATTTAGACAATACCGATACTTATGTCTCGGTCTTTGAGGCTCTAAAATCAGCTGCCCTCTGGAATGATGTAAAAATAGATATTGATTGGATAGATTCAACCGAATTAGAGAAAACTAAGAATCTTAATAAACTCAAAGAATATGACGGCATACTGGTTCCTGGTGGATTTGGTAAAAGAGGGCTAGAGGGAAAGATAAATGCTGCAAAATTTGCGCTACAAAATGACGTTCCTTATCTGGGAATATGTTTAGGAATGCAAATGGCTGTAATTGCTGCTGCAAGATTAGCTAATTTTTCTCTTGCTACATCATTTGAAATTGATCCCAAATCAAAATTTCAAGTAATAACAACCATGAATGACCAAAGGGGCAAAGAAAATACTGGTGGTACGATGCGCCTAGGTAATTATAACTGTAATTTAAATAAGGCTAGCCTTACATATGAGTTATATAAGCAAGACAAAATCATAGAAAGACATAGGCACAGAGGCGAATGCAATCCTAAATATACGGAAGAATTTGATAAATGGGGTATTAAAATTAGTGGGATTAATCCAGACAATAAACTAGTTGAAATTATTGAGGCTAAGGATCATCCGTTTTTTGTGGGATGTCAATTCCATCCAGAATTTAAAAGTAGACCCACTAAACCTCATCCTCTTTTCGAAGGATTTATAAGCGCTATTTTAAAAGTCAAAAAATAGCTGAGATTAATCATTCAAATTTACATTATTGCTATTGCTAAAAATTTAATAAGAAGTTAACATATTGCTATATGGAAGAAACAAATATAAATGTACCAAAACCTAAACATCCTAGTCGGATTCTCTTGGTTGAAGATGACGATGCTTTAGCAGGTGTTTATACCACTAGGTTAGAGGCTGAAGGATTTGACGTAAGACGTGTGGCTAATGGCGAAGATGCCCTTGCTGACGCATTAAATTATAAGCCGGACCTGGTCCTACTTGACGTTATGATGCCTAAAGTTAGTGGCTTTGATGTTCTAGATATTCTTAGGAATACTCCAGAAACGGCTAATCTAAAGATAATTATGTTAACAGCTCTAAGTCAAGAAAGTGACAAAGAAAGGGCTGAGAGCCTTGGAGTTGATGATTATTTAGTAAAATCGCAAGTTGTTATAGCAGATGTCGTTGAACGGATAAGACATCATTTGCATTTACAGTAAAATTAATTATTCGACAGAAACTTCTGTTCTACGAACACTTTTGCCGCTAAATAAACGTATTTTTCGAGAATTAAATTTTACAATTCCATCCTTTTTAGCGTGAATTGTAAAGTTTCGACTCATCATAGTACCAGTACCTGGTCGTTTTGTCATACCAACTTGGCGAACTATAACTTGTCCAGTTTTCACTTTTTGACCGCCAAATATTTTAACTCCGAGTCTTTGACCTGGAGAATCGTGAACATTTTTGGCTGTACCGCCGGCTTTTACGTGTGACATATTATTTCCTTGTTAGAGCTAACAACTGTCTTCCAACGACCTGATCGGGTCTAAGATAGATCAATTCTTGGCTATTTAATTCTTTAAATTCTATGAGATTATATCCCAGATCACTTAAATGGTCAACAATTCCTAGAGTTTTAATGCTATTATTTGGAAGTTTCCAAGCGGGTATAGCAATACAGATCCTTTTACCCACATCTATTTGATTCCTTAAGTTTTTAAGAAAAGATTCGATTAGTCTATTAGCATCTTTAACAATTTTATCAAAATGAAGGCGATCTGGAATATTAGTTAAAGGAGCTCCTAAATTTGTTTCGGTAGCAACTGTGTCAAAATGAGGCCATTTAATTACTTGAGCATCTCCAACTAAAAATTCTTTTTTTAAACTTTGATCAATTTTAAATCTTGTTTTTAGCCATTTTATATTGCCAATCGAATAATCTACCATTCTAGGATTCAAATCTGATCCAATAATGTTATTTCCCATTAGCATTGCTTCCTGTAAAACTACACCAGTACCGCAAAATGGGTCCAGGACAGTCATTCTTTTGTCTTCAGTAGCCATGTTAATTATTATTTGAGCTAGCTTGGGTGGTAACATGCCGTTTTTAGTATCTCTAAATGGTCGATTAAAGTCTCTAGCAGCATATCTGGTTATGTTTTGAATAAATATCGTTTTTGCTATCCATATATTATTCTTATCAAAAATAATATTCACTTCAGCGTTATTAGCTTTAGTTAATTTATTGTTAATAATTTGGGCACTATTAAGTTCTTTATCTTTATTTTCGACGTATCTACATGAGTTAATGTCTTTTAAGAGTCTTTTCTTTATTTGAAACCCAATTTTATGA
Source organism: bacterium (assembly GCA_021806285.1). Classification (GTDB taxonomy): domain Bacteria; phylum Patescibacteriota; class Saccharimonadia; order Saccharimonadales; family UBA4665; genus JAJZMH01. The sequence continues at coordinate 5,016 of JAJZYA010000008.1, forward strand.
ATTTCTTTAGGATTTATTTCTTTATTATAAATACTTAATCCAAAAGTTATCTTTTTAGAAGGATCTTTCCCACTTTTTATGTATTCACTAACGATATTTGAGATATTGTCCCAATCATTAAGTTCTAATATGATTGGATCCATCGATAGTTTATATGACCCGCCAATTTTTTCCATGTTCTCTGGGATATTATCTGATTCTAAAACAGCAAAATTATTAGATAATGGATTTAAATTCTGTTCTCCAAATACACTATAAAGCTCTGCTAGTGATATATCGCTTTGTCTTCCTAAATTAAATATAAATTTCATAATCCTTAGTAATACTTTAGCAAGCATTATTTTAAATAACTAACAAAAAAAGTATAATTAAAAAAATATGTCATCTAAATCATTTTTGAAAAAGCAATGGAAGCTAATTATAAACATTATAACAATCCTTGCTTTAATAATCCTGGTTTATCTCATTCGTAAGCAGTTAATGTCAACGCTCGATAATCTTGAGAATGTGAATGCTTGGGCACTTCTTCTACTAATACCTATAGAATTTCTTAATTATCACGCTCAAACAAAAATGTATCAAAAACTTTTCAAGATTGTTGGTAATAAACTGAATTATAAATATTTGTATAAGGCAGCTTTAGAGTTGAATTTTGTTAATCATGTTTTTCCAAGTGGGGGAGTAACCGGTATTTCCTATTTTGGTGTCCGCATTAGTGGTAAACAAAATGACACCGGTATAAGCGGTGGTAAGGCAACTTTAATTCAAATAATGAAATTGGTTTTAACAATCCTTTCCTTTGAAGTTTTGTTATTTGTAGGATTAATTCTTCTAAGTGCCTTTGGGAAAGTAAGTAATTTAACTGTTTTAGTTGCTGCCATACTGTCGACTATCTTGATCGTTTTAACCGTTTTATTTGGTTATATAGTGGGTAGTAAAACTAGAATTAATAATTTTTTTACATTCTTAACCAAGGGTATAAACAAGTTAATCTATTTAATTTTCAGAAAAGAACCTGAATCGATTAACATTAAAAAAGCCAAAACTGTTTTTGACGATTTCCATGATAATTATCGCCAGCTAGTGTCTCATTGGAAAGAGCTGCGGTCTCCGTTCTGGTACGCTTTGCTTGCAAATATTACAGAAATTCTAGCAATTTATGCGGTATATGTTGCTTTTGGGAAATTTGTAAATATTGGAGCCATAATAATAGCTTACGGAGTAGCTAATTTTGCGGGATTAATTTCATTTCTACCCGGAGGAATCGGAATATACGAGGCTTTAATGACGGCAGTTCTCGCAAGTACTGGTATTCCTCCAAAATTAAGTCTTCCCGTCACGGTAATGTATCGAATTATCAACACATTGATTCAAGTTCCTCCTGGATATTATCTTTACCATAAGGCTATTAATCATGGTAAAGAAGTCGTAAAGTAGGATCTAGGATATAAAGATGGAAGATTTAAGTGTAACTGAGTTTATTTCGATCCTAAACAACTATTTAGATGAAAGTTTTCCTTTGGTTAATGTAGTTGGTGAATTAGCTAATTTTAGAATAAGTAAAAATAAATGGCTCTATTTTGACTTAAAAGACGCTCAATCTACTTTAAAGTTCTTTGGAAGCGTTTATAAACTAAAAAAGCCTATAGAAGAGGGTATGCTACTTAGAATCAGTTGCACACCGTATCTACATCCTAACTATGGTTTCAGTATGCAGGTTGTTGTTATTGAACCTTTTGGAGAGGGTAGTATTCAAAAGGCTAATCAACTATTAGCAGATAAATTAGCTAAAGAAGGATTATTTGATTCTAATAAAAAACGTTCCTTAGCTTATCCCCCTGAGCGAATTGGATTAATAACTTCTGAGCAATCAGCAGCTTATAGTGACTTTTGTAAAATTTTAAATGAACGATGGGTAGGCATAGATATTGATTTGTATGATGTTCAAGTCCAAGGAGATGCGGCTGTTCAACAGATTATTAAAGCAATTGATTATTTTAATAATCAAAAAAATAAAGTCGATAGTTTAGTTTTAATCAGAGGCGGTGGTAGTCCTGATGATCTGGCTGCATTTAACGATGAAATGTTAACTAGGAAAGTAGCAAATTCAAAAATACCTACATTAGTAGCTATAGGACATGAAATAGATGTTAGTTTAGCCGAACTTGCTGCCGACAAAAGAGCATCAACGCCAAGTAATGCAGCGGAGCTTCTGGTTCCGGATAAAAAACATATTGAAATTGAGCTTAGCAATAAACTAACGTCTTTAAATTCTAAGATAGACAATTACATTTTAAGCTATAAAGAGGATTTAATGTTTAAACATAATGCTCTAGATGTTTTAAGTGACCGTAACTTTGAACTTATCAACAAAAACTTAAATAACAGAATCAGGATTCTTGAGGCCTATAATCCCAAGCTCAATTTAAAAAGAGGTTATTCAATAGTAAGATTCAAGTCTAGAGCTTTAAACTCTACAAAGAATTTACAAAAGAACGACAAACTAGAAATTGATCTTTATGATGGTAAGATTGTATCTAAAGTAGAAAGGTTAGGATAAATCAATGAAAAAAGACCAAAAAATAGATTTTAAGAGTTTAAATGATGAACTCGATCAAATTTTAGAAGATTTAGAAAAACCAGAAATTGATGTAGATAAAATGATAGCTAAATATGCCAGAGGAGTTGAAATAGTTAAAGATTTAGGAATGTATTTGAAAGAATCAGAAAACAAAATAAGAAAAGTTAAAGATAATTTAAAGAAATAATTGAATTATCTAAGCTAGTTCTGGTACGATATTAAAATATGAAACATAAGCAAGATGGTTCTATAAATTTTCTTTTTTTGTTTATTATAAGCCTCTGCCTTTTTTTCTTAGCACTTATATTCGGTATATGGTCATACGCAACTGCTCAAAAATACAAAAATAATGTAGACCAAATAGTAAGTCAAAAAGTCAATATTGCTAAGACTGAACAACAAACGGCTGATAATAAAGCATTTGCTATCGAAGAACAAAATCCTTATACGACCTATTATGGCCCTCAAGCTTACGGAAGTTTAAGTATTAGTTATCCTAAAAATTGGAGTTCTTATGTTAATACTGGCACTAATAGTAATTATCCTGTTGATGGTTATTTCTTTCCTGGGACCTTACCATCGGTCCATGAATCTAATCCAGTAGACTTTGCTCTAAGGGTTAGAGTGATTAATACTCCCTATAGTCAAGAATTACAACAATACAATGGTTTTCAACAAGGCGGTAATGTCACGATAAGTGCCTATTCCTTACCTAAACTTCCTTCGATAGTTGGAGTTAAGGTAGTGGGTAAATTAATAGATAATATTCAAAAAACCGGAACTGTCATAATTTTACCCCTAAGAAGTGAAACCTTAGAATTTTGGACCGAAGGTAGCCAATATCAAAGTACATTTATTAATAATATTCTACCCTCCATAAGCTTTTCACCTTAAAAATTTATAAATCATTGATAAGTGCTATAATTATCTTTGAATAAGAGAGGGTAGAGATGTCTCTTGATAGCGCTAAGATTATAAACAAAGAAGTGGAGTCGATAATAAATATAGCTGAACAGCTAAAATTGCCGTTTTTACAGATTCTTAGAGAAGTTGAAGCCCTTAAGCTTAATAATCAAGGCGATTTAAATAATATCGAAACTTCTGCAGAATATGCTTTAAGTCTTTTAGATAATTATTTATTAAGCATTAGATTAAGTAACAAGGAGCTGGAATTTAATAGTGAACCGGTTTCAATTTCTCACATACTCTATGAAAGCGCTAGATTGCTAGAAAAACTTGCTAAACAGTACGGTGTGTATATTGAACTAGATATTAATGGTAAATTTGGTCCAGTAGAAGCAAATGGCCTTGGATTACAGTCCGCCTTATTTAGCGCGGGTTCATCTTTAATCGAAGCTGTTTCCGCCAATACATCCGATAAGTCTAGTAAACGTCTTTATTTAGCGAGCCATAAGAGTCGTTATGGAATAGTAGTTGGTGCTTATATTGATAATATGGTAATAACCAATAAAATTTTAAAACAGGGTAGGGCATTAATGGGTATTTCTCGACAACCTTTTCCGACTATTATTCCGTCTGCTGGGGCAGGTATATTGGTTGCTGATCGGATAATGAGAGCCATGAATTTAAACCTTAAAAGTTCAAGGCATAATAAATTATATGGTTTAGGTGCGGTCCTCCATTCTAATGAACAGTTACAGCTAGTTTAATGAAGTTTCAAAGTATTCTAATAGTCGAACCAGATGCAGTATTAGCTAAAAGCTATCAAAAAGTTTTAGAAAGTTTAAACTTTGTAGTTTATTTAGCAAATAGTGCTCAAGATGCTATTAATCAAGTAGATAAAAACAAAATTGATTTAATTATTCTTGAAATTCAACTTATTGATCATTCAGGAATAGAGTTTTTATATGAGTTAAGGTCGTATCCGGAATGGGATAATATTAGAATTATAATATTAAGTTCAGTCCCTGAACATGAATTTAAAGATAATCTAGCTATTCTTAAAAATGATCTTAAGGTTGACCATTATCTATACAAAAATAGTCTAAAGCTAAATAAATTAGTTGATATAATCGAAAGTTTAGAATGAATACTAAAACAAGTGAAGCTATTCTAATAAATAGAATTAATTATTCCGAAAGTGATAGAATTTTAAATTTAATAACTCCGGAATTTGGTAAAGTTGCAGTTATCGCAAAAGGCTCTAGAAAGATAAAATCTAAGCTTGCCGGTAGCATTGAACTCTTTACATTAATAAAAATTACCTATGTTGATGGGAGGAGCGATATAGGGACATTAATATCTTCTAGAATATTGGAAAACTATGAAGAAATAAGCAAAGACCTAGATAAATCTCAATTAGGTTTTCATATTCTTAAACTTACAAATTTAAATACTCATGATAATTCTGATCAAATTTATTTTGATTTACTATTACAATTCTTAAAATTGTTGAACAGTCTAAACATTGATTTGATGACTTTAAAAAACTGGTATTATGCCCAATTCCTATTAATTAATGGCAATGTGCCGAATCTCAATAGTGCTGAGGACGGTAATCAATTAGACGAATTTAAAAAATACGATTTTGATTTTTTAAAAATGGGTTTTATGGAAGGTAATAAATACACTAAAGATCATATAAAATATTTGAGGCTACTTTTTAATATTTCAAACTCCATTAAAGTATTTAAAATTAATATTGATCAAAAATTAAATAAAGATATCCTAGAAATTTTAGAGACTATGTTTAAAAGCCATCTTTCGTTATAATTTAGGAAATGGCAAATTTAGAAGATATTGTAGCTTTATTAAAAAGAAGAGGATTTATTTATCCTGGTTCAGAAATTTACGGAGGATTATCCGGCACTTGGGACTACGGCCCACTAGGCGTAATTTTAAAAAGAAATGTTGAAAATCTATGGTGGAATTTTTTTGTTGAAAAAAGAACCGATATGTACGGTATTGATTCAGCTTTATTGATGAATCCTAAAGTATGGGAAGCTAGTGGCCATGTTGCTACGTTTTCGGATCCATTAATAGAAGATCTTAAGACCAAAAAAAGGTATCGTTTGGATCACATATTAGAAGATAATGAGATTGATCCAACTGGCATGTCCATAGAAGATATGCAAGAAATTATTACCCAAAAGAGGATATTAAGCCCGGACGGTAATCAACTAGGCAATGCGGCTAAATTTAATCTAATGTTTAAAACGCATATAGGTTCCGTAGAAGACGATAAGTCGATAGTTTATCTTAGACCCGAAACCGCCCAAGGAATGTTCGTTAATTTTAAAAATATTATGGATTCATTTTATCCAGATTTACCTTTTGGAATAGCACAAGTTGGTAAAAATTTTAGGAATGAGATATCTCCTAGAGATTTTATATTCAGAAGTAGGGAATTTGAAATAATGGAACTTGAATATTTTATAGATCCTAAAGACTGGGAAGAAGAATTTGAGAAATGGCTTAAAATTCAGGTTGAATGGTATGTGAAAATATTAAAATTAGACAAAAATAAATTAGTCCAAAAAGAAATTGGACCCGAGGATAGAGCACATTACAGTAAAAGAACCGTTGATTTCGAATATGTATTTCCTTTTGGGACTAAAGAAATAGGAGGCTTTGCTTATAGAGGTGATTTTGACTTAAGTAATCATCAAAAAATGTCTGGTAAATCATTGGAATACAGAGTTAAAGGTACCGATAAAGTTTTTATACCACACGTTTTAGAGCCTACCTTTGGTCTAGACAGGAACGTTTTGGCATTAATATTTGAAGCCTATTCTGAAGATGAAGTTAATAATGAAAAAAGAATATTTTTAAGACTAGACAAAGAAATGGCTCCTTATAGGGTCGCAATCAGCCCTCTCTTAAAGAATAAGACGGAATTAGTTGAAAAGGCTAAAGAAGTTTTCAATCAAGTTAAAGCATCGATTTATAACGTAGTTTGGGACGATAATGGCAACATTGGTAAGAGATATCGACGTCAAGATGAAATTGGTACTCCTTTTTGTGTAACGATTGATTTCGAAACTTTAGACAATGATACGGTTACATTAAGAGACAGGGACACAACTACTCAGGAACGAATTAAAATTAGTGATTTAATAGAAAAAATTAGTTAATCTTAATTAAATAAGCAAATTAAATTTAGATTAATTTTAAATTTAGAGCTACTTTAAGATTTATGGATCAGCAAAGAGCTCTGGAAATTATACTTTCTCCGCATAATGTATTTTTAACTGGGGCTCCGGGCTCGGGCAAATCTTATCTTTTAAAACTCGCCATAGAAAATTTTCACAAAATGAACAAAATAGTTGCAATAACGGCATCGACTGGGATTGCTGCAAGTCAGATTGAAGGCTTAACACTTCATTCTTGGTCAAACATTAGTGAATATACAAGAAATAAAACTTTTTATGATTTTGAGGCAGATCATGAAATTGTCAAAAGATATAGGGAGGTGGATGTTTTAATAATTGATGAAATTTCAATGATAGACAGTGAATTGTTTGAAAAAATAAATAATATGGCTAAATTTTTAAGAAAATCGTCATTACCTTTCGGTGGTATAAAACTAGTTCTAGTCGGAGATTTTTTTCAACTCCCGCCAATAAATAAATCGGCTGGTAATACCAATTCTTATCTTTTTGAATCCACTCTCTGGGCTGAATTAAATTTAAAAATTTGTTATTTAAACACCCAGTATAGGCAACAAGGAGGAAATGAATTAACAAATATTTTGCTTAAAATTAGAAATTCTAAAATGGATAATAAATCCTTAAATTGTTTAAAAAATAGATTAATTAATTCTAATGATTCTTCAATTATAAAACTTTATTCACATAATTATGATGTAGATAATGAAAATCTTATACAAAATAATCTATTAAAAACCAAAACTAATAAGTACAAGCCTTATACGTGGGGGATTAAGAAATATGTTAATAATATCTTAGAAAACAATGGTTTTAATAATAATCTTGAATTTAAAATTGGTTCAAAGGTTATTTTTACAATAAACCGACCACAATTATCTTATGTTAATGGCACAAGAGGTCAAATTATAGATTTTAAACGACATCTTCCTTTAGTTAAAATATCTGACAATAAGATTATTCTTGTAGATTACCAAGAATTTAGTATGCAAATAAACAATATAAAAGTAGCAAAGGTTAATTGTTTACCTCTAAAATTAGCTTGGGCCATAACTATCCATAAAAGCCAAGGGATGAGCTTAGATTCGGCGGAGATTGATCTAACAAGATCTTTTAGTCCTGGTATGGGTTATGTGGCGCTTTCGAGAGTGAGGAGTTTAGAAGGTATATATTTAAAGGGCTATAATAAAATGTCTTTTTTAATAGATCATAGAATAAGAGAAATCGATCGAAGCTGGCTAAATAGCTCAAAAATGATCTAAATAATACTAATAGCACTTATTAAGTGATAAAATGTCTTATAGGAAGAAAAATGAGAAAAAGATTTCTAAAAAAACCTAAAGATGTTGTTGCGTTTATAGATAGTCAGAACTTGAATCTCGGCACTCAAAGGATGGGCTGGAATATGGACTGGAGAAAATTTCGCCAGTATTTAAAAGATGAATATAAGGTCACAAAGGCTTATATGTTCATAGGATATATGTCTGAGAATGAATCATTGTATGAGTATATGCATAGCTTGGGATATTTAGTAGTATTGAAGCCAACGTTAGATTTTGGGTCCACCCAAGATAAAAATGATCAAAAAGAAAAAGTACCCATTAAAGGGAATGTTGATACAGAAATTGTATTGATGGCAATGAAAGAAATAAATAATTACTCAAAAGCCATAATAGTATCAGCAGACGGGGACTTTTATTCACTCATAGAATATCTAGATTCAAAACATAAAATTGCCGCCATCCTGACACCTAATTGGCAATATTCAAAATTATTAAAAGAATTCGATAAATATATCGTTAATTTAGATAAGATAAAATCAAAATTAAGATATCGAAAAAATCCAAAGATAAAATAATACATCTTTGCAATCAGATTGACATAATAGGTAATATTTGTTATTATATAGTTAGTGCAATATAAAATAAAAAATATTATAAAAATCGAACTTAACAGTTTAACCACACTAATTATGTCTATAGCTACCATCCTAGGCATGTTGGAGATTACTTATACTGGCCCTAATAAAATAAGTTTACTTTCAACTAAAACCGTGGCTTATGTTAAGGTTTCACCAAGTCAAAATGTTTCCAATCCGGTAAGAAGAGAGAGGGATGAGGTAGATACGCAGTATGTTAGTTATGCGGAATCACAACGAACGTCACCTAGATCGAGTAAATATTAAGTTATCCACAGATAATTGTTCATAAATCTTTGATTTTGACTATTATATAATTTATTAAAGAGTTAATGTCCATGATCACTTGTGCAAAAGTGGTGTTAGAAACACCACTTTTTAAATCAATACTAACTTGTAGTGGGTAGGTGTGGGTAGTATGCTTAGGTTAGTGGGTAAAAGTGGGTAGCGATACCCAGATTAAAATAAAAAACCACTAGAAAAAAAGGGATGGCGGTAATAGATTACTTCGAAAGGAAACTCGACGACAAAAGGCGGTTAAGTATACCGGCTGAGCTACGTTCGGAGTTTAAAACTGGAGTGGTTGTTACTCGCGGTTTCAAAAAATATCTACACCTTTATTCATTAGAGGTGTGGAATAAAGAAGTAGAGCCTGAGCTTTCTGGGAATATCCTAGACGAGCATACGGCTGATTTAAACATACAATTTCGGCAAGGAAAGGTTGAAACCAAAATTGACCTTAAACAAGGTAGATTTGGTTTAGAAAAACACCTTTTAGACCATGCTGGAATTAAAAAAGAAGTTATAGCTGTAAGAGCGGGTAAATACTGGCGACTTATGGCTAAGTAAAGTACTTTAACAAATTAAAAAGGATTCATTCTCGAGATTAGCTAATCGGCAGTCAATAAGTGGATTATAGGGTACCACTTTAATTTACCCTTGTACCTTTGTTTAAAAAACACCTCCCAAAACTCCACCTCACACATAAGTCTCTCAACTGATGAATTAATAGTAAGAAGTTATAAGATTTTTCAAATCTTAATTTAAACCTTCTTTACATACATATTTTTTCATCCAACAAAAACAAAAACTTAAATAAAACAAAAAATTGGCTGCTGATTAGGTGACCTTGTAAAATAACAAGCAATATGCACCAAAATAAAAACAAATACACAAATCATATACCAGTTCTATTAAATGAAGTTATAAGTGTTCTGGATCCAAAATCTGGTAACACTTATTTAGATTTAACTGCAGGTTACGGTGGCCACTGTGACGCAGTTTTGAGCTTCACCACTAACCCAGGGGGAATGGTGCTGGTAGATAGAGACAATCAAGCTATACGATTTCTCCAAAATAAATACGGAAAATCAAAGGTTTTAATTGTCCATAATGATTTCTTAACTGCTAGCAAAGATTTGCTTAAATCAAATTACCGATTTGATTTAATATTAGCAGATTTAGGTGTGTCGTCACTGCACTTTAATGAGGCCAGTAGAGGATTCTCTTTGTTAAGAGATGGTCCTCTAGATATGAGAATGAACCAAGATCAAGATCTTACTGCTGAAAAAGTTATAAATACTTACAGTAGAGAAGAGCTCGTATGTATTCTCAAAGAATATGGAGAAGAGCCTAGAGCTAGATTGATTGCCGATATAATTGTAAATAATCGTCCTTTCAATTCGACTCTTCAACTATCTAACTTAATAGCAGGTAGGTTTAAAAATAGTAGGATACATCCTGCTACTAAGACTTTCCAAGCAATAAGAATAGAAGTTAATAATGAGTTAAATCTCTTGAGCGATAGTCTTGATTTATGGTTGAAATTGTTAAGTGTCGGAGGTCGAATAGCTATAATTAGCTTTCACAGTCTTGAAGATAGAATAGTAAAAAACTTCTTCAAGGACCATAGCAGTTCGAAATATGAAGCCGAACTCAATCTCATTAACAAACATCCGATAACTGCTGGCCCCCAAGAAATCGTCAATAATCCGCGAGCTAGAAGCGCCAAGCTTCGAGCCGCAGTGAAAATAAAAATATAAAAGGAAGGGAGTGCCTCATGCCAATACAGGTAAAAAGCAGATCCCGAGCGTATAAGGTAAAAGTTAGAGTAATCTAACTATCTATCTTAGGCTAGCCCCATAAAAGGGGCTAGCTCAAATAAATATAAAATCCAAAGAAAGTAATATAATATGACATACTCAAGTACATTGGCCATGAATAGAAATCGCTATTCTGGTCGAAATCATAATTCAGTAAGTTTTGCGATTGCAAAACCTAAAATAGGACCAATTAGCAACACTATCGTATTGATTGTTTTGGCTTGTCTTTTGGGTCTTCTTTATTTAACTCAAGTTACTAAAACCGATAGCTACGGTTATCAGATTAATAACTTGCAAGTTCAGCAACAACAATTAGATTCTCAGAAACAAAATCTTGAAGTCTCTTCAGCTAGTCTTCAATCAATGGGAACTGTTCAAAACAGCTCAACCGTTAAAAATATGACAGCTATTACCCCTTCTGCCGTAGTCTCTCATTAATTTTTAAGAGAATAAGAAGGAGAGTATAATTAGACGGTAGATGGTTCCAAATACAAAGAATTTTAAAGAGCTTTCTTTAAAGCGTATTAGAGTATGGTACGCTATTTTAATCGTAGTTGCCGCCATCTTTTTTATTAGACTTTTTATAGTCCAAATTATCAACTACAGAACGTATAAAGACGCTGCCCTTAATGATCAATTAAAGCAATATCAAATACCAGCAACTAGAGGTCTTATTTATGCTCAATCAGGCAATCAGTATGTGCCTATTGTCTTAAATCAGACGCTCTATACGCTCTATGCTGATCCTAGTTTTATAAAGTCAAATTCTAAGGCAAATAGTATAGCAGGAAAGATCGTTGGAGTAATAGGTGGTAATCGAAGTAGACTAGCTCATTTAATGGAAATTAAAAATATTAGGTATGTTATTTTAGCTAAAGAACTATCAAGCAGCCAAAGTAAAAAAATTCTATCTTTTAAGATTCCAGGTATTGGTACACAGCCTCAAGATTACCGAGCATATCCTGATGGCCAATTAGCGTCGCAGCTTTTAGGTTTTGTGAATCAAAATGGAGTTGGTGAATACGGAATAGAGCAAGCAATGAATAAACAACTAGCCGGTACTCCGGGCATGGTAAAGGCCGTAACTGACGCGAGCGGAGTACCACTCGCCGCCACCAAAGGTAATGTTGAAATTGCTCCTAAAAATGGAGATAGCTTAGATTTAACTATAAATATTGGTATGCAGTCTGCCGTGGAGAAAATCCTTGCAAGCGAATATAAGGCTACTAAGTCTGAAAGGCTAAGTGCAGTAGTCATAAATCCTTATAACGGGCATATTAAAGCCATGGCAAACTTTCCGACCTATAATCCTGCCAACTATCAGAATGTAAGCAATCCGGCGGTATTTCAGAATGCCGCTGTTGACGATGATATTGAACCTGGTTCAACGATGAAAATATTAACAACCTCTGCTGCATTGAATCTTGGTGTTATACAGCCTAATACTAGTTTTTATGATCCTGCTCACTGGGTAATTGATGGTTTTAACATCCATGACATTAAACAAGATGGAGGCGCTCGAGTTCAAAATATTGCTAGTATTTTAGCCTTATCTTTGAATACTGGAGCAACTTGGATGTTAATGCAGATGGGGGGCGGTAAAATAGATAAACAGGGAATAGATAATTGGTATAACTATATGACTAATCATTTTAGACTTGGTCAAATAACGGGCATTCAGCAAGGCTATGAAGCTCCCGGTTTTGTCCCGCCACCCAATATGTCTGATCCTAGTATTGATTTAAGATATGCTAACACTTCTTTTGGACAAGGAGTTCAGCTTACAGAACTTCAAATGGCCGCTGCCGATTCTGCGGTTCTAAACGGTGGAACATATTATCAGCCATCATTAGTTGCTAAGATTATTTCTCCCAATGGTCAAACTACGACCGAACAGCCTAAAGTATTAGAGAAGAATGTTGTTAATCCAAAAGTTGGTCAAGAAATGGTCCCATTAATGGAGAATGTTGTTAAAGCATATTTATACGGGGGCTTTTCTTTTATGAACTTCAGTCCTAATTATATAGTTGGTGGGAAAACTGGAACAGCACAAGTCGCCAAACCCACGGGTGGATATTATAAGAATATATATAACGGTACCTATGCCGGTTTTGTAGGAGGAAACAAAGTCCAATATGTTGTTGTAGTTTATAATATAAAACCGCAAATACCAGGATATGCGGGTTCTTACGCAGCTCAGCCTGTCTTCGCAGATATTGTCCATATGTTAATTAATAATGGATATGTAGCGCCAAAAGGATAGAATGATTTATTTCTGATATAATTAATCTCAATAAATATGGAAAAAATATTAAAAATAACAGTATCGGATCAAGTTTTAGTAAATATTTTAATTCTTGGTATAGCCACTTTTGTTTTAAGTATGGCCATTACGCCTATATTTACGACTTTAGCCTATAAATATAAGTGGTGGAAAAAACCTCGACAAGAAGCTTGGTCTGGTGGAACTGCTACTGTTTATAATAAATTACACGCCGCAAAACATCATAAGAATATACCCAATATGGCTGGATTAATATTTGTAACCAGCATAGCTATCATCACATTATTTTTTAATCTTAAACGAACCGAAACTTGGTTACCCCTAGCGGGTATGGTTGGAGCTGGCTTTATAGGTTTAATTGACGATATTTTTAATATTCGAGGCATAAATAAGAAAATCGCAGGCATGCAAGCTAGAGTTAAGTTTTTGCGTTATAGTATAG
>JAJZYA010000067.1 GCA_021806285.1 bacterium
TCTACAGAGCCGTATTTAGGGCAAATGGCATGGAATTAGCTCCTAATGGAGAGTCGCTAAAGCCAAAACCAAGCGTAAAAACATGCGAAAAGTGCCAGGAAATGAACGAAATTACTGCAAAATACTCATAAGATGTGGTACAAACCTTGAAATATCACTGATCAAACAGAGTCTTGACGACGGAATCGCGCAAAAACAGGCAGACGTGCTGAAGAAGGCGATTAAGCTCCTAATGGACAAGGCAGACCCTGAAACTAAGGATGAGGTCATGAGACTTGTAAAATTTTACAATGAAAAACAGGATTAGATTTTGGGCCTGAAAAGGCCCTGTAAAATTTTACAGTTTCGTCATTCTTAACCTCGAAGCTATTTTACAGGTTTTCTGTAAAAATCTTGTAAAACCTAGCCTAGCTTTTCTACGACGTTATTTTACAACAATCTAATTTTACATCAGGTATTAAATACATGTTCTGTCGACGGTATATTGCATGTGAGAATATGACAGCATATCATGACGAATTAATGAGGTTTATTGAGCCATCCTGGCCGACGACATACACAATAGAAAACAGAAGTAGTAACTCAAATAGCATCAACGAATTACTATTAAGCGATGATCTAAAAGGCCCACCAGTAGTAGAATTAGGCTGTATAACCTACAAAAGTTCAGGAGCGAGTATGTACATACCTAGAAGACTTGCAAAGGCACTACATCTGAATAAAGAAGAAAATAGGACATTAGCGATAATTAGCCTTGAAGACTATGGATTTGTTTTAATTAAGGATACTGCACTCGCAGCGAAATTAAAACCTTGGATACTAGATTTACGCCAAAAGATGGAAAAGACACTCCCATAAAACTGTCGGACAGAGAAGATATTAAAGCTATTTAAGACTTGACTTCTAAGCAAATTATAGGAAGTTTGGTTAGCTTGTGATGGTGTCTGGATGGGATTTAACAAAGATCTTGATAATTACTATAATGCATTCAAACGTCTTAGGAAGTATGGCATTGGCAGCAAAGTAGTTTGTGGCATTGGAGAATATTATGCTGAGAAGAAGCTTGGAATGCATCATCCACAAAACAAAAGCTACCCAACCATTGATGGCTTTGATAGTCATGGTAATAGTGTTCAGATAAAGACTAGACACTGGCATAATATGGAAAAGAAAGCTCCCTATGTCTTCAGACCTTTCCATAGTGAAACTTTAAGGAATGTTGATTATGCATTACTGATAATTCTCAATGAACATTTTGGGTTAGGAGAAATGTGGAGAGTGGATAGGGCATTGAAGAAGCAGATAAAAGGCAAGACCACGTCATTCCATTTGACAAGCGGAATAAAGAAATGGATGGGGTAAAGCAGCTATATCCTGCAAACTAAGTAGAGATTAGGTGTTATATTGACAAATGAGAAAGATTTTGAATCATATTTTAAAGATATACATAGGGAGTTTAAACAGGGACAAAAAACGGAGCTAACTTTTAGAAGTTATCTTAAAACACTTATAGAAAAATTATTCCCAGAATTGAAACTCTCTGAAGAAAATAAACAGATTAGAAAGGTGGGGCGACCTGATTTCACTTGTTTTAAAAAAGGCAATATAAAAGTAGGATATGTGGAAACAAAAGATTTGGGAATAAATTTAGATAATGAGCTTGGAAGTGAGCAATTAACGAAGTACTCTGAAGGAGCAATACCTAATATTATTTTAACTAATTACACGAGATTTATTCTTTATAAAAATCAGGAAGTGGTATTAGAGGTTGAATTATTTAATGAAAATGACCTTAAAAATGGCAAGGCTACTATAAATGAGGAAAAACTTAAAAAATTTAAGCAATTAGCTGAGACGTTTTTGAGTTATGAACTACCCACTATAAAAACGGCTAATGAATTAGCAGTAGAATTATCAAAACGTGCAAAGTTATTAAGGGACCTAGCAAAAGAACAGATTGAGGAAGATTTGCAAAGGGGAGAAACAGAAGATAAAAGCTCAATATTTGATTTCTATCAAGCATTTAAAGAGTTGATTAAGGATATTACCATAGATGAGTGTATTGATGCGTATTCACAGACAATAACCTATGGCTTATTTCTATCAAAAATTGGTGCTCACGGTAAACTTAATAGGGACTCCGCGCAATCGTATATTCCATCTAGTATCAGGATTATTAAGAAGATTTTCAACAATATCACAGGAGATGAATTGCCTCCTAATCTATCTTGGATAATAGACGAAATAATTGACATATTAAATTATGCAGATATAGACGATATACTTTCTAAGTTTATTTTTGAGGGTAAAAATTACAAGGACCCATTAATACATTTTTATGAGGACTTTCTAAAAGAGTACGATCCAGAAAAGAGGAAGCATTGGGGAGTTTATTATACCCCAGAACCAATTGTATCTTTTATTACTAATTCTATAAATGAGATATTAAAAAAAGAATTTGATAAACAGAAAGGTTTTGCAGATGATTCAGTTAAAGTACTCGACTTTGCCACTGGAACAGGAACATTCTTAGCAAATTCGTATATGCTAGCAATCAAAGAACTGAAAGAAGGTGGTTTGACAGGAATAAAAAACGATAAGATAAAAAATCACTTATTAAAGGATTTTTATGGATTTGAGATATTAGTATCCCCATATGTTATATCACACTTAAAATTAGGAATTTTACTTAGCGAAGAAGGCTATACTTTAGATAATAATGAAAGAGTTCAGATTTATTTAACAAACACATTAGACCCAAGAGAATCACTAAGTAGTCTAGTAGGATTCATGAAAGAATTAACTCAAGAAACATTAATGGCAAACGCAATAAAGTTAGAAAAACCAATATTAGTAGTCATGGGTAATCCGCCGTATTCGGTAAGTTCGACTAATAATTCTGAATGGATTTCAAATCTGATGAAGAATTACAAAGAGAATCTAGAGGAAAGGAACATACAACCATTAAATGATGATTATATTAAATTTATTAGATTTGCACAGTGGAAAATTGAAAAGAATAATAGTGGGATTGTTGGAATCATAAGTAATAATAGATATTTAGAAGGGGTAAT
>JAJZYA010000009.1 GCA_021806285.1 bacterium
GTCTAACCAATATGTTGATCATAACACTTCAAAGTAACAATTATTTTTTATAAGCTAAAACCCTATGAGCCATGATAGCAGCAACAAACTGTATTATAGCCATAGTAATAAATAATCCCTTAAAACCATAGAATCCAATAACTACTCCACCTATTGCAGCACCAGTTGCACCTGCAAACATGTTACTGCTATCCATCCAAGACCATTCCTCGCTCTCTCTGCCCTTTTTCTGATTTCTGGCAAACATGGTTTTAAGTGCTGGAAAGGTTATGCCAGCCCCTAGAGCATTAAAACCTAGAACAAGAACTAGTCCTGTGGGGCTGTGTACCATTAGGAAAAGTAAGTCAGCAATAGGATATATGTAAATACCTAGCTTTACATATTTTTCTTTACGTCGGTGATTTTCAAATTTACCAAAAAGTAGAATAAAAATAGCAGACAACATTGAATAGGCGCTCCAAATAAAGCCTATATACCTAGGGCTAATGTCTATACTTTTAGCAAACAAAGCATAAAGTGGTGCGAAAATATAGAATCCAACTTGGCTAAATATGTAGATGTAAAGGAGGAATTTAATTTTTTTTAATTTTGTCATTTTTTATTATTTATACTTAGTAACTCCATTATAACTTATTTATTAAGATTGTTTAGGTTGGTATCTTCGCCAGAATTTAACCAATTTTCTTTAATAATCTCTTAAGATCAAGAGACCTAAAAATAAGAGAGAATTGATCTTTATCTTTCTATAACTAATATTAAAGAAAAAAATACCTAAACTGTTAATAAATTACCGTAAATTCGTGAATAAAGTATTACAAACTCACCAATTAGTTTATGTAAGGGGTTTTGGTTAGTAATAAAATCATTGGAAGTCTGATTAACGAAATGTATTTTTGCTTCTCGCGTTCCGTCATGTTCGAGATCTACTTCTAGTTCCGCATTTGTCTCTTTAAGTACTTTATTTTTTGGCAATAAAAATGTTTCTACAAACGATTTTATGTCTTCTGGATCGTATGGTATATCAAGAGTATTTAGTATTAATACAATGAGCTCTTCTAATTCTTTTTGCATTGATTCATATTTTTGGGGTTCGATTTCTTCAAATTCTATTATTTCTATTTGAGATATGATTCTTGTAATACTTTGGATTGAAGGCATTACTAATTCTTTTTCGTCTTCATCTAAGTGCGCTAAACGATCATCGAGAGATTCCCTAATAAGCTCTAATGATTCTGGCGCTGGTTGATAGGTAACAACTTTTTCGTCATAATCTTCTATCGATGTTTCAATAATTGGTTCTTGTACAGGGTCGATGCTTGTTATTGTTGTTTTTCTCTCCAAAGGTTCCCTATAATATTCGTGTACTTCTTCTGGTTCTTCCTTTAACTCGTGTGATATTTTTATTGTTAACCCCGTTTTTTTATGAGCAATTTTTTCTTCTTTATGTTTAGCGCTATTAATAGCTACCTGAACAGGGTTTTCACTTTTATTCTTTTTTTGGGTGGGTAGTTCTATATTTGCTTTGACCTTTTTTGTAGTTGCAGCTTTGTTTGGCGATTTTTTAGCCTTCTTTGATTCAGGTAGCTTAATTCTAGATGTTATATTTTCAATCGGATTGATAGGTGGACTAGCCTTAACCCCTGTTTGTTTAGTGGACGCTATTGACTCTGATGCTTTTTCTAATTCAGTGACCGGGTTAATTTTCCTTACTAGTCTTTCCTCTAAAGGTCTTGATAGATTGATTGAAGTAAGTTTAACTTCCCCTTCAGACGTTTCTATGGTGCTTGGAGCTTCAATTTTAATAATTTTTTCTTTATCTTTTATGGATAATTTTTTATCTTGAGGCATCGGGTTGTTACTTTTTTGTTCTCGTTCATCTAATATAGATTGCCCTAATTTTGATGTTTTAAGCATCAAATCTGCTAATTTTGGATTTTGCATAGCAATCCTACCTAGTACGGGACAAAGCTTAATAGCTTCAGCTTCATCTCGGGCGTATTCAGTTGTGCCGTCTTTTCTCTTATATGAATAGCTTTGTGGTGATATTTGAGTTTCTGTTAAACTGTCTTGTAATAAACTTAATTCTTGTGAAGGTGTCTCCATTTGAGCGCTACTATCTGCACTTCTTTGAGTTTCGGTTAAAGAACTTAAAGAAGATGAGAGCGATAAAGGCTGGTCGCTTTCATTGGTAATTTTCATTCTCCCACCAATCTTTATTTATTATTAGTCTGTTTCAGGAATTTTAAGATACTCTTTTATTTGTTCAAGACATGCGTTTTTAAGCTGAATATAATCTGGATGATCTTTTGGTAATGCCGCCAATCCTGTTAGCCAGGGTCGGGCGTGTTCACCACAAACTTCTAAAAAATCTCTCGTTTTTAGGCCATCGCTGCCTGGAATAGGTTCGTTTGCCCATTTTTCTAGACCGAGCAATTCGAGGAATATTTCGC
Organism: bacterium; assembly: GCA_021806285.1. Classification (GTDB taxonomy): domain Bacteria; phylum Patescibacteriota; class Saccharimonadia; order Saccharimonadales; family UBA4665; genus JAJZMH01. The sequence goes on from JAJZYA010000009.1 coordinate 2,451, forward strand.
CTTCAGTTTTAGTATTATCGTTTGGGTGCTGTTCTGTCATTCATCCTAATTATCTCAAAAGTAGTCGTACTAGTAAATAGGGTGAATTAAGACAAAAAAATCTAATTAGTTTTTATTAATTGGTCATAGTATTGTTGAAGTTGGGAATAGTTGCCTATACCTTTTGTCGGGATAAGGGCCTCTTCTCCGGATGAGGGGTCTGTATAGTCTGTTAGGACAGGATTTGAACAGCTACTTGACGTTAATGTTGAACAGTATGCGAAAGATTTTATAGAACTTGGATTAATGCCTTTAGTTAGCTGCAATAATTTCAAAACGTCTGAAAGACTTAGATTTGTCTGGACGTTATTACCTAGAGCCGTAAATAGATCACTAATCTTTATTGGGTTATCTAAAAAGCCTAAGGATTTTGCTTTCTGAGCTATGGCGGTTACGATTTGTCTTTGGTGAGCGGTACGATCAAAGTCGCTACTAGGAAAGCCATAACTTCCAGGACCATCTCCTCTAGCCCGAGCAAGATTTAAGGCTTCCTGACCATTAAGATTTACTATTCCATTTGGTAAATTAAGATGGGTATTCGGATCATAAAGTCCTCTAGGGTCTGGACTTTGAATATCGACAGTTATGCCCCCTACGGCGTTGACAACGTCTCTTAGAGCACCATAATCTGAAACGGAGTAATAGTCTATGGGGATTCCAAGATCAGTAGTTACAATATGTTCTAATTGCCCCATACCATTTTGGGGATATCCTGGAAAGTTTTTACCTAGTCCATCGTTGGCGGCATTTATTTTTTGCCAACCAAATCCGGGAATATGTACCCATAGATCTCTAGGTATGCTGAGCATAAAGGCTGTGTGCTTTTTAGTATTGATACTAAAAACTATAATTGTATCCGCCAAACTAGCTCCGCCGTGGCCTATTTGGTCGACAGAGTCTCCTGCCAGTAAAATATTAATACGTCCTTGGTTTTCTCCCTTTAGAGTAGTATTACTAAATATTGATGTCGCATCAGAAAATAAGTTACCATGGAATACTTTATCAAGGTTGCCTATAACACTACTACCTAGCCAGCCTCCTACCCCAACAAATAACAGTATTATTATAATAATTGGAGTTAGAATCTTACGTCTTAATGACCATTTCTTTTTTTGATTTTTATCTTTTTTGTAACCATTTTGGTTAAATTGAGTTTGAAATTGTCGACTTGGGAGAGTTGTATTTAAAAGTGATGGAGCGGTTGGATTCTTAGTAATAGGTTTTAGGGGCTTAGATCGGAGGGGCTTATTAGCGTGATATTGTACTGGTTTTGGATCGGGTCTTTGGTTTTTAGGAGGTGTAGGCCTATAGTTATTAAAACCATCTAAGCTTCTGTATTTGAATCTTTTATTTTCCATAAAACCTTAATTATATCCTAAAAATGCTTATTTTATAAATCATTTGAGATTTAATCCGAGATTAGTTTTATAAAACCAAACCTTGACGGTATCCATTATAACGAAATAAACAAAAGTCATTCCAGCTGTCAGTAAAAGTAACCTCAATGGAAAATTAGCGAACAGTAATATGCCCTTAGTATATGGAATATAAACTAGAGCTAAAGATATTATAAATATAGACAGGAAAGATAAGGCCAGCGCTTTTGAAAATTTAGGAGCTTTAAAGAAATGATCTTTATTCCTGATTGATAGTATTACGATTAAGGCTGTGAAGGTCAGAAATATATAAAGCCCGGTGCTAACTACCTGGCTAGAATTATCTTGTTTAATTATGGTATAGTACATGATTTCAAAAATAGAAGTTATGCTGCCTAAGAAAATCGATATAAACATTAAGGAATGAATATTAAATTTAGAAGGTCTCTGAAGCTCAACTGTATCAACGTTGTCAGTTGCTATTGTAAAACAGGGTAGCTCCGTTATAAGGCTAGTTAAAAGAACCTGAACTGGAAAAATTGGCAAAGAGACAATAGACATAATATAAAGTAGGCTTAAAGCAAAAAAATTACCCCAATTACTTACAAAAACATAGCGAATATATTTATTAATATTAGCGAATATTTCTCTACCAGATTTAACTCCATTTATTATTACTCCAATATCATTTCTAAGCAGAACAATATCAGCACTGTCTTTGGCAACATCAGTAGCTCCGTTAACAGCAATGGCGACATCAGCTAATTTTAGAGCGGGAGCATCGTTAATTCCGTCACCTTGATACCCAACAACGTTACCTTTAATTTTTAGAAGTTCAATAATATGATGTTTTTGGGTTGGATTAAGCCTTGCGAAAGTATTATTATTTTGGATTATTTCAATTAGCTTAGAATCGCTTAAATTAGCTAATTCTTCGCCGGTATAAACTTTTTGCTGGTTTTTTAGAAGACCGACTTGTTTAGCTACGTATTCAGTCACCTCTTTACTGTCACCAGACATTATTTTAATTTCAACCCCTAGTTTTTCAGCGAGCTTGATGGTCTTTCGTACATTTTTTCTCAATGGATCTTCCAAGGACACAAAACCTACAAATTTAAGATCAATTTCGTTCTTTAATATATCTATGTCCTTAGAGTATTTATCTAATTCTTTATAGGCTATGCCTAAGTGTCTCAAACCAATTTTTCCCTCTTCACTAATAATTTGATGATATTGTTTAGAGCGATGGTCCTTCGTTAAGGACAAAAGGGTTTCGACTGAACCCACCTCAATTAAAAAGATTTTGTTATTATAACTAGCTATTACTCTTCGTCTTCTAGAGTCGGGATCAAAAGGAAGTTCTTTAAGTCTTTTATAGCTTTGTCCTTCTTTTTTTATATTGTCAGGTACAAAGTCTAAAAATGCATTATCGAAAGCACTTTGATATCTTTTTTTCTTTTCATCACTTGCTTCTAGACTAGCGATTGCTAAGACCTCAAAGAATTTAAGATCTGAAGCGATCATATTTTTTACGTGCAGTTTATTTTCTGTAAGAGTCCCGGTTTTATCACTACATAAAATATTAATGTTACCGAGATCTTCTACAGCTGATAAAGTTTTTACAATGACGTGTTTTTTAGATAGTTTTAGGGCTCCTTTTGAAAGAGTAAGGGTAACTATTACTGGCATTGCCTCCGGCACTACGGCGATTAAAAGGGCTACTATAAAAATAGCCAAATTAGCAATATTACTTAAATCGTGAGTGATTACAAGTTTTAATATAAAGATAATTAACAGAGTTATTGAAGTAACTTTAATTAAAAAGTTACTAAAAATATTTAAAGATTTTTCAAATTGAGTTGTTCTTTTTGTATTGATAGATAAATGAGCTATTTTACCAAGTTCGGTATTAAATGAGGTGGCATATATTACCCCTCTTGCTTCTCCATTCTCAACTATACTACCTGCATATACCAATGAATTATCGGCGCTCACATCTTTATTTACGGGTAACGATTCGCCGCTTAACTGGGACTCATTGACCGCTAAATTGTCAGATTCAATAAGCCTAATGTCGGCTGGCACAATATCTCCCTCTTTCAAGATAACGACATCTCCGACTACAATGTCTTTTTCAAAAACTAATATAGGTTTTTGGTCTCTTAAGACTATTATTTCTCTATCGATTAGTTTTGATAAATGATCAACAGCCTTTTCTGATTTGTATTCTTGATAAAAACTTAAAGAAGTATTTATTAAAAGAATAAAGATGATAACTACTCCATCTCGCTTACTATTAAATAAGAAAGAAAGAATGCAAGCTATGATTAATAAATAAACTAAAGAGTTTTTAAATTGTTTAATAAAAAGTTTGAGGGTTTTAAACTTAGTTCTTTTATAAAAAATATTAGGACCATTAATTTTTAAGCGTTTTTGAGCTTCAATCGAGCTTAAACCTTCTTGATTAGACTCTAGGTATTTTAAAAGTTCCGTAGCGCTAATTTTTTTAATATTGAAGTTTTGCATTTTATACCTTTATTAAGGGATCATTGAATATATGGCAGCAATCCCTGAAATTGTCATTAGTATTACTAATATCCAGCCGAGTGAGCCTGAAATTTTTCCATTTTTCCACTTCCCCATTATTTTTCGATTTCGAGCAATTAACAGTATCAGTACTAAAATTACTGGAGCTACAATGCCGTTTAGAACAGCCGAGTAAATTAAGGCTTTAATCGGATTAAGTCCTATAAAATTAATTCCTAAACCTATTAACATTGAAATTATGATTACACCGTAGAAAGAGTAAGCTTCTCGTAGTTTTTTACTTAGGCCTTGTTTTTTACCTAAAGTTTCGCTGATTGCATAAGCACTGGATCCAGCCAATACTGGGATAGCCAAGAGCCCTACCCCTAAGATTCCGATGGCAAATAACCAGAACGAAAGATTTCCTGCGAATGGACGTAAAGCTATAGCTGCTTGAGAGGCAGTAGTTATGTTTGTTATACCATGGACAAATAAAATACTTCCACAGGCGGCTATTATGAAAAACATGACGACGTTACTTAGAAACATACCCGACCAAACATCTACTCGCATATTTTTAATCTCTTTTTTAGTAGTATTTTTTCTAAGAGCTATGGTAGTTTGACCGGCAGCGATTTCATCTTCAACTTCCTGAGAAGTCTGCCAGAAGAATAAATAGGGAGTAACTGTAGTTCCCAAAATAGCACATATTAAAAGGATACTGTTTTTAGATAAATCAAACGATGGTATTAAAGCGTGTTGAAGTATAAGGTGCCAGTCTGGTTTAGCAACTATTGCTGAAAGAATATAAGTAATAAGAATCAAAGCTAACCACTTTAAATATTTAGCGTAACGCTGATAAGGGGTGAAGATTTGGACCAAAATTATAAATAGAGTTAAAAGTACGACTAGTATTCCAAAATTAAGACTAGGCCTTAATAGCTGAAGAGCATTTGCCATAGCTCCTATGTCAGCCCCAATATTAAAGGTATTAGCTGCAAACAAGAAAATAGTACTTATATATAATACTTTTCGGCCAAAATGCGACCTAATATTACTCGCCAATCCTCTTCCTGTTACTAACCCTATTCGAGCGCACATTTCCTGGATTATAGCCATTAATGGAAATGTGAAGCTCGCCAACCAAAGTAACTTAAAACCATATTGAGCACCAGCTTGGGAATAGGTTGCAATTCCACTGGGATCGTCGTCGGAAGCCCCAGTTGTTAATCCTGGACCCAAGGTATACCAATAATCTTTAGCTTTTTGAATTGATAAATTCTTTGAATAAGGAATTGTACTGGCAATTTTTTGACCGGAGTCAATTCCTTTTTGTAGTCCTCTAGCAGGCGCCTCAATTGTTCGTTCAATGATGCTTTTTTTCATATTTATAGTTTTATTTTATTTAAGAATTCAACTAATTCCATTGGAGTTAGTTCGGCTTTAATAATATATCCATCTGCCTTTTTTTCAATTTCAGCCTTAACATCTTCTCTTTGTTCAAGATTGGTTGTGATAATGATTTTGGCTTTAAGATGGGGGGTTTTGGTGGTGTCTCTTAAAATATTTAAGACTTCTATTCCAGTCAAGTTAGGGATCATTAGATCTAATAGAATAATATCGTAATAATCTTTTTGAGCTTCGCTTAAAGCCTCTACCCCATCAGCGATTACTTTGACTTGATAACCAGCATTATTTAAAGCTCTAGTATAGAGTTCTCCAATAAAATGTTCATCTTCTATAACTAATATTTTTTTGATTTCTTTATTTTCTTCCATATTTTTACTTTAACATTTTTTTAAAAAATTAACGCCTATAATATGAATGATTTTTAATCCAACCATGAGCACTTCGTACTAATTCATCATTTGAAAGTTTTTTTTGCTCCTGACTTAGCTTATCAAAGGGCAAGATAGTAAATCCAAAAGTACTACCCTCGCCTTCTTTACTGTGAACCCAAATATTACCTTGGTGGGCGTCTATAATTGCTTTAGATAAATAAAGTCCTAATCCGGTTCCTCCGACTTGAGATCGATTATGATGGTCTCTATAAAACTTTGTGAATAGGTTGGAGATGATACTTTCAGGGATCCCTCTTCCAAAATCTTGAACAGTTGTTTCAACTAATCCTTCACCGTTGATGTGACTTTTTATTTTAATAATTTTAGAATCGGCACTATATTTAATAGCGTTATCGATTAGGTTTAAGATAACTTCTTGGATACTTAAGCGATCCACTCCAACCAACGGAATATTATTTGCTATTTCTCTTTGTAAACTTATGCCTCTAACTCTTGCTCTTAAGTCAATTGTATCAATTGCTTGATTTAGCACTTCATTCCAATTCTCTTTTTGAAGCTTTAACTCCATTTGATCATTATCTACTCTAGCTACGTTTAAAATATTATTAACAAACGCCGTCAGCTGATCGCTGGAAGCTCTCATTTTATCTAGAAAAGAATCCATTTCTGGGTTCAATTTACCTTTAAATTCTTGATTAAATACTTCAATATATCCTTTGAGTAGAGTGAGAGGTGTTCTAAGTTCGTGAACAGTTAAGGCTACAAAACTTATGGATTGATCGTCTTGAGAGTATTGCTTAGTGTGATCAAATATGGTTATTATTGTGCAATATCCTTCTGGACTAGTGATGTTATAGTAGGCGGATAGATCAAAATATAGAGCTGGGTGCTGATCTCTAATATTTAATTTCACTCTTTCCCATTGATTAGAGCTATTAGCAGTGTTTTGTTTAGCGTTATTAAGCCAAGCATCAAAAGTATTATTATTTGGAAAAGACATATCTAAAATCGAATATATATTTTTATTAATTAAATCGCTTACATCCATTCCTAAGTACTTGGCAGCAGTTTTATTAGCAAATTTAATATTTTCGTTTGTATCCAAAACAAATATAGGTAATGGGATGCTGTTAGCCATAAAATCTTTCGTAAGATCATATTTGGTCCTTTCGATCTCGTCAGCACTTTTGCTTGCCACGGCGGAAATCTGATAGATTTGAGAAATTAAATTACTCACTAATTCTTTACCGAGTGAAAGTTTATTAGTATCCGGAGCACTCACGGGCTGGTTATTACTTGGAGTAAGACGAAGAACAGCTTGTTGGAGCTGCTTAGTTGGGAATGTTAAACTTTTACTTAATATTAAAGAAGTAATTAAACTTAATACCAAAGACATTAAAAAGGCTACAATTAATGTTTTTCCTAAACCTATATTTAAATAGCTGAAGATTAGATATATTAGACCGACACTAATTAGATTTTCTAAGATCAAACTAAAAAAAAGTCTTAATCTAAAGCCGTTTAAATATTTTTGAAAATTATCCATGCTAATTCGAATAATTTACATACGAACTTGAAACAACCGCAGTGATCCAAACTTGTCCTGGAATTAATTTCAGAGGCTGTCCATTATTGTTTGTAAAATTGATTTGTGCCGTATTACTGCTTTTTGACCATTGACCGGTTTCAACCCCACCATTCTGAAAAACGTAAACCTGACCACTTCCGATAGTCGAATAATCGGAATAATAAGCTCCAGATGAATCGAGTGGACCATTAGACTCTGGGATTACCATAGCTATAACTACTTTTGGACTTATTTGTTTATTGGTATCTGTTCCAATTTGCGGAGAACCGCCTTCACTTCGGTTGTAACTATTAGTTGATGGGTCATATACGTATGACGGATTATAGTCTGGCACAGAAAGTGTTAAATTGATTTTTGTAGCAGTCGGATTTTTTAAAGGACTAGCCGGAGTTCTTGGCCAGCTTGTAAATACGCTTTGACCAAAACCTTTTTGAGCTTCTAGATTATGAAGATTAGCAATTGAGGTATAAACATTGTGGGGAGCGTATCTAGAGGTGATTCTAGTGTAATAGGAGCCGTTATAAAATTGATTAAGGTCTTTTACTCCCCATGCTTGAATGTCTGATAAAGCCAAGGGGCTTCCTCCAACATGAGCATAAGCAGCATCGAACCCTAAGGCCCATTGAACAAAATAAGGACGCGCACTACGAACAGGTCCAACATAGGTTGGGGCTGTATCTTGATATAGTGCCATAAACCTGGTTATGCCGCCTTCGGCTAAAGCTTCAAAAACAACTCCTGCTTGTCCAAGTCCAGATTGAGGTCTTGCGGCTAAACTATTTTCAACCATAACGGCTGTAACCGGTAGTTTATTTACACTTGGATTAACTGGTAATCCGGTTAGATTAGACGGAACCAAATCTGAAACAGGTTTGATTACTTGTTTTTTAGGAACAACTTTGTTGGTCACCGTTTTATGAGGACTGCTACTTAAAAATAAAAAAGCCGCGATTCCGGCTACAATAATCACTAAAGCTATTATTAAAACTATAATTTGCTTTTTAGTTAATTTAAATTTTGGTTTTTTAGCCATTTTAGTCACCTTGTCCTCTTCTTTATTTAAAATTGGTGTAGCGACTTGATCATTCTCCTGATTAGCAATTTCTTCGGGAGTTTTGAAATTATCATCTTGCATACGATTTATTGTATCAAATGCTTATGCTTAATTGTATAAGTTATTTAAAAAGCAGCAATTTGTCTATCAATTCGTTTCAGAGTTTCTTTTTTACCGAGAAGATTTAATGTTTCAAAAAGTCCAGGACTTGAAGGACTTTGAGTAGTTGCAATCCTTATTAGACTAAATAGAATAGCAGGTTTTTGGTCTAGCTTAATGAGTAGATCATTTAACCTATTTTTAATATCTTCGACCTCAAAGTTACTTTTTGATAGGGTTTCTTTTGAAGCTGATAGTAATTCAATAATCTTTTTATTTGTTAAAACACTAAGCTTACTATTATCTTTAATAAGGGATTCATTGATTTCTAGTTCTCTGAAGAAGAATATACTTAAATCCTTTAGTTCAGATAGGTATTTGAGTCGTTCTTTTAAAAGTCCTAGGACCTTCTTTTTATATAAATCGTCATATCCACTGGCCTCTTTAGGCCAAAATTCTTTACTTAAATCATATAATTTATCTAAATCTAGATTCCTGATAAAATAACCATTTATATAAATGAGTCTTTTTTCGTCAAAGTTAGCTGGAGATCTTTGAACTTTCTCTATTGAAAATTTCTCTATAAGTTCATTCAGGGAAAATATTTCTTGTTCGGTACCGTCATTCCAGCCCAGTGTAGCCATAAAGCTAGTCAGGGCTTCTTTTAAGTAGCCCTCTTTTAAGTAGTCTAATGCATCTTTGGCGTTATCTCTTTTAGATAATTTCTTTTTACCGTCTGGTCCTAAGACGGCAGGAACGGTAGCGAATTGAGGCGCCTTGATATCTAAAGCTTCATATAGATTAAGGAATTTGGGGACGCTTGCTAAAAACTCGCTAGATCTTATTATGTGAGTTATTTGCATTAGGTAATCATCAATTATGTGGGCAAAGTTATATGTCGGATAACCGTCGCTTTTTAAGATGATAAAGTCATCGATAGCTTCCTTACTTGTTTTAAGATCACCATAGATTAGGTCGTTATAGGAATAGTCCTTTGGGTCACTTTTAAAACGCAGAGCCTTGCCTTTCGTATATCCCTTTAGTTCTTTAGGTCTATAGTTTCTGTAAAGAAATGGTTCTTTAGATTTTTTAGCTTCGATTCGGAAGTTTTCAATTTCTTCTTCACTATATTCTTCAGCGTAAGCTCTGCCCTTTTGTACTAATTTTAAGGCCCACTCCTTATATATGTCTAAACGATCACTTTGACGATAAGGTCCGTATGGTCCATTTATGTCAGGTCCTTCATCGTAGTTTAAGCCCAGGCTCTTTAGGGATTTTATAATGTGCTCAATGGATCCTTCAACTTCTCTATTCTTGTCAGTGTCTTCAATTCTTAAGATGAATTGTCCTTTATTTTGTCTGGCGAGTAACCAGGCAAATAAGGCGGTCCTTAAACTACCAACATGTAGATAGCCAGTTGGGCTTGGAGCAAATCGAGTACGTATTTTATTCACTTATTCTATTATAGTATAAAAATTAATATAAAAACATCTTTACATGGTCGTGGCAATTTCAATGATTTGATTTGTGCTTAAGGAATTATTGTCTTGAATAATATACCAAATTCCATTATGTACCCAAGTGGCAAGGGAGTTACCGTTAAAGGTATATATTGTTAAATTTCTCTGATTTATAGTTTGATAATTTAATCCAGCTCTTCCTATAACGTATTTATTTAATAGATCATTACTATTCCAAGTAGACTTCTTCTCAATTACAGAGTAAGATCTAGAATCGGAATTGCTTTTAAAGTTACTCTCGATTATTCCAGATGCAGAGCTTACTGAACTTAGATCATATCCTGAAGGACTATAGCTTGAAACAGTTGGTTGAAAACCAGCTCTTGAAGATGCTAAGTAAAGTGAGATCCTATTAAGATTATGGCCTACGTATATTCCTCCAACTATTAGAGCCACCAATAAAACTGAAAGACTTGATGCTAGTACTGGAAATTTATGACCTTGTTTATGTTTTTTAATTTTGTGTTTTGATAGATTCGAGTGTCTAAGGTTCTCTACCTGCTCTGGTACTGGTATAGGTGCATTTTTTAAGGCCTCTTCAAAAATATTTTTTTCATTAAACGCTGTTGCATCTAAGGAGCTAGGAACATTAGTGTCATTAGGTGAGAAAGCTTCGTTACTTGGTAAGCTTTCTTGCTGAGCCTCTGAGAAAGCAGTCGTTTTAACTTGTTCTTGAGGTTGCTGACTTTCCTGGTAGCTAGCTGCGGTAGAACTAAATCGACTTATTAGTTCACTTCTTGGAATTTGATAGTTCCTAGGTCGTCGATTGTGAACGTATCCATCTAGTTGAGAGTCGTTATCACTAGGGATATTGATTTGCGTATCAGTATTTGAAATAGCTTTCGAAACGGTTTTAATTGATGCATGCCAGCTCGAAGGGTTTTTTACGCTGTTTCGCATTAAAGTTTTTGATTTTTGTAGATCTCTATGTTTAATGTGATTAACACCTCCATGGACTTTAAAATCCATGTATCTAATACCTGAACTATGTTGATTTTGAAAATTTTTGTCCATTATTTAGATCTTTATTTACCCTCTAATAAGTTCTAACTAATATATTAATACTACTTGTGATTATCGGCAATAGGTAAGATAATTTAAATATAACTTTTTTACAGTTTTATTAAGAATATATTTAGGTATTATTAATTAATGGACTTTTTAGATCCCAAGAAAGACTTTAGACATAAAATTCTGCTTTTTTGCGGATATTTTCTAATCTCTATAGCGATTTTGATAGGAACTGTCGTGTTACTATATGAGTCTTATGGATATGGGATTAACCAGAATGGTCAAGTTATTCAGAATGGTTTAGTATATCTTTCTTCAACCCCTAATCCGGCCAAAATATATGTTAATGGTAAATATAGAACTACTACCAATACTAGTTTTACTCTTCCGTCTGGGATATATAATTTCAGCTTGTCTTTAAGTGGCTATAGAACTTGGAACCGACAAATAGAAATAGACGGTGGCACAATTGTTTATTTTGATTACCCCCTGTTAATTCCCAATCAACTTAAGACCCAAAAAGTTAAAAGCTATAATGGTGCCCCCCCAATATTTTCCCAAAGTCCAGATAAACAATCACTACTAGTGATGATTCCTAATTCGAAATATAACTTTGATTTATATGATCTAAATAATTTAAGTCAAGCTCCAGTTCAAATTAGTCTGCCTTCAAATATAGTTTCGAATGCCACCAGTTCAGAAAGTTGGAAGGTAATATCTTGGGCTAATGATAATAAGCATGTTCTTCTTAAGCATGTTTACGATGGTAAAACGGAATATATCTTGCTTAGCACCGGTAATCCAAGTCATTCGGTTAATTTGACTCAGACATTTAACACTACTCCATTTGATTCTATTAGTTTTGTTAATGATAATTATAATCAATATTATTTACTTAATTCTTCTACTCAAACTTTATATGAGGTTAGTTTGTCTAACCCCTCTCAACCCAAGATTGTTTTAAATAATGTTATTAACTTTGATCCATATTTAACAAATACCATACTTTATGCAACATCTAAGGGAGCTCCGAGCAATGAAGTATTTATCGAGGAGAAGGTTGGAAACTCTTATTATCATATTAAAACTCTTGTAGGAGGAACAACTTATTTATTAAACGAAGCTAGCTATAACGGTATTATTTATGTCGCCTGTGGTGCTGAGAGCCAGAATAAGGTATATATTTATCGAGATCCTGTTTCACAGCTTAATAATGACCCTAAACAAATGCCAATACCTTCACAGGTACTATTTGTTAAAAACCCCAATTATTTAAGTTTTTCAGACAATGCTCAATTTATTATGGCTGAAAATGGAAGTCAATTTGGAGTATTCGATATAGCCAACCAACATGGATATAACTATAGTAGCATTCTACCCCTTCAGGGTACAGAGACTCATGCTACTTGGATGGATGGCGATAGAATCTCTTATGTCAGTGGCAATAAATTAGTAATGTTTGAATATGACCATAATTATGCTCAAACTCTAGAGGCTGCAGCTCCAAACTATTCAGCTTTTTTTGATCCGAATTATAAATATATTATTAACTTAACTCAGAATCCAAAAAATACTAACTTTAGTATTACTAAAACCTCTTTGATAGCTTCTTAATATCTTTTTCTATTTTTATTGATTTTTCGTAGGATGTAGACAATAAGTCCCAAAGGAACGACTACGACTATAACCTTACCCTCTATAGAATTGATAAACCTATCCCATAAGGTTGGTCCATTTCCAGGTAGATAAGATGGAGAATTGAAATTAGTTAAGCTTTGCGATGGAGCACTATCATTCGATACCGAAGGGCTTATTTGTTGTCCGACTACAATTAGTCGATTAATACTAGTTCCAGGCGGATCGCATGTTATGAGAGTGGCGGTAGCCTTTTGCCCATTAACTGGACCTAAAACAGATACGTCGCTAGGTGAAACAATCTTGGTATATATAACCTTATAGACGTAAAGAGTACTGTTATATGTTAAATAGAAAGTGTCTCCGGCTCTCAAAGTATGAAGTAATACAAAAGCAAATTTATATTTTCCAGGATTAAAAATATTATTTGATGAATGACCGAAAAAAGCAGCATTGCCTAGTTGTCCAGGTAATACTGTGGTTGGATAGTGAACGACCCCATCCTGTAGGAAGTTTTCGATAGTACTTTCGTTGGTCGTGTTAACGTTATACTGCACAGGTATTTGAACGTTTATTTTTGGAATAATGACTTGAGGGGTTGGACTTGCTACTAAATTATCTGATCCGACTATTATTGGAACAGCTGTTATGTTTCGGCTAGGTTGAATTAAGGGAGCAATAAATACTTCATTAAAAAAGCCAAACATAAAGATAAAAATTACTATTATTCCTAATCCTAAACCAAAAAAGAGAGATTGTATTTGGTGTTTGAGCTTAAGTCTTCCCCCAGAAGTAATTTTAGAATGTAAATTTTGAGTTAAGGAATTTCGTTTTGATGGCTTGTAATGATTTGAAGCTATAACTTCATTCTTTTGCTTAGCCATATTCTTTTCAAACGAATTAATTCCTTCAGAAGGTTTTTTAAGGTTTTTATTGCTCTCGTAAAATTCTTTCCAAACCTGTTTTTTATCCTCTTCGCTTAACGATACGTAGTAATTGTGCCATTCGGTTTGAATGGTAGCCACGTCTTTGCCGGAATTAACGAGATTATTGATAAAGTTTTGGTGTCTACTCGGGTTTAGACTGTTCTTAGCCTCGGAAGCTTCAGTTTTTAAGTCCGGTTCTTCATGAGCATAAATAGCCTCAATTTTTCTTCTAATTAAGTTCGCGGCGGAATTTTTTTGATCTTGTTTATCATCCATTGATAGTTTATTAAATATAGTTTCTATTATTAAATTTAAATAGATATACTGCGCTAATTATAGTACAATGACCCTTGCAAAGCTAAACTTTGGGATTTTAACATTTTTTATTTTTAGGATTTAGGGCGAGTGGCGGAACTGGTATACGCGCACGACTCAAAATCGTGTTCCTTTCGGATTGAGGGTTCGATTCCCTCCTCGCCCACCAAGACTGTTTTATAGAAAAGATGTATTTCAAAACTTATTATTTCTTAGCCAAAACTTCGAACACCGCACTTGTAAGAGCTTGATAAATTCTACTCTGATTATTAACCAAATAGAATGACCCAAAGGCAGATAGCTTTTCTATTAATGCTTGAGGCTGAATTACAATGTTGGTGGTGGATATTTTTTCGTCAGCTACGACAATTATATTTTCTTCATGAACACACATAAGGTTTAGAGGGATCTTAATATTAAAATCGTGGAGTTTATTTAAAGTTACAAAAAATTCATCGGAATTTTTAATCAATACATTAAATTTTTTAATAAGTAGTTT
>JAJZYA010000068.1 GCA_021806285.1 bacterium
CGATACTTTCTTACTAGCAGGAGACATAACTATTTGAAAAGATACTAGCTCATCAGATTTTAATTTAGTCATTGATCCAACAATGTAGCTTAGTGGATCGTGAATAGATAATTCATCTTTATCTGCTAGTGGATAAGCAAAGTAACCTAATTGTTTAAACTCTAATAAACTCACGTCATCAGGATTAATATCTTTAGATAGATAATCTTTGATTTGTTTAAACTTAATATCTGGGAAGTATGAAACTAGTTGTTGAGTTAAAGAACTTAGTTTTCCCCGAGGTAGACAAACAATAAACCTAATACCATCACTTCTAATTGATACTACCTCAAAAGATAAGATATTCTTACGTCTTAATAGTTTATCTTTGGTTGAGGAAATAACACTAAAACCATAAATCACTTTAAATAATTCAGCTGTAGCCGAGGCAGACTTTAAACTACTAAGAGATGGAGTTAGTTCTAAGAATACTTTGTCTTGTTCAGCTAATCTTTTAAATTCTGGAATATCGAGAATAAGACTAGAAATAGGTAAAATTAAATAGTTATAAATAAGAGGTAAAACAATAATACCAACTATGATAATGAAAATAGAATTTATTAAAACATCAAGAGAGGAGGTACCAAAGATTTGTTGAAAAAGATTGTAATGAATAACTGCTAAAATAACTAGCATATTGCCTCTTACTTATCTGTTTACTTGTCGGAATTGTAGTTGATATTTTTTGTAATAGCAATAGTTTTTAAATAATTACTTATTTAAAACAATACCACTGAATGTATAATAACATTAGAAATAGAGTAAAATTATCTTATGAAATCAAATTTAACAGCTGGACAATTATTCAAAGAAGCTAGACTTAAAAAAGGTCTAACTCAATTACAGGTAGCTTTAAAATCTGACATACATCCTAACACTTACGCAAAAATTGAACGTAATGATCAAAAGGCGTCATTCCCGACTATCAAAAAACTAGCCAAAGTCCTTGATTTAGAAATTAAAAATATCCCAGATTAGTCATCTTTTATACTTAAATTTACGGTAATTATTTTCTCGTATCATTATAGTTCAACTAAAACTAAAGAAATAAAGCTAATTTTAAAACAAAAAACTAACTAAAAGATTTGAAGATCTCAGCGAAATATACTTACTCACAACCTTTGAGTCAAGAATCAGCACAGTTAGTAATTTAAACTAGCACTCTTGACTAGTGAGTGCTAGTTTAATATAATGAAACAAGTTTATACTTCTATTTAAGAGGTAAAAACCAAAACCAAAACGACCTGAGGGCTTAATGGTCGAAACGAAAAGAAAGGAGATTTTATGGCATCTCAAAGAAAAACAAGTCCAAGAGCTGGTCGTGCATCATCAAAGGTGTTACGAAATCCTAGTAGCAATAGAAACGACAAAATTGCAGCAGGCAGTGCTTTATCTCAAAGAGCCCCAGTTAGCAAAAAACCGTCACGATCCACTCGAACAAAGTAACGTGACGGTTTTTTATTAGGAGACGAATTAATTTCGTCTCCTCCAATATATCAAATTTAATTGGAGATTAACACATGCAAAGTTATATAGCACGACCAAAATTTACATTAGAACAGTTAAATAAAATAACTGGTGAAGAAAGATTTATAATAAAAGTGGATAGTTCAAATGGTAGCAATGGTTTACTATATGATAAATTTATTATATCAATTTCAGATGAAGTACTATCTATTTGGAATAACAATCCTGACACTGATACAAATCTAATATTTTCAGAAATAGCTAAATTACTTATTGAATTACATGGAAATGCATCTAAATTTAATGACAATTACTTTATTGATTTAAATAAAATAAGCTCATCCTCAAGCTTAAACAAATTCATTAATAATGTTAATAATGAAAGATTATTAGAAAAATATATAGATATTAGAAAAATAAGCTAAAAATATTTAGCATTTTATAGATTTTCTTAATTTTCAGTTTTTATTCCAAGAAAAATATTATCGACAATACCAAGTGTAGCTAATTTTTTGACAATAAACTTAATGGTGAGGTAGGTATATAATCCGATAAACTAAAATTTATCTATATAACCATATTAAGCCACCCGTAAGGCCAAAGATTGCTCCAATAATATAAGCTAATAACCCTAAGTTTAACCACCACCTTCGTGTTAACTGACTAGCAACCGCACTAAGTTTTTCTCTTTCCGAGAATATATTGGCAAGCTGAGTCTGACTACTATCTACGATTAACTCTGCAATCACACTAGTTCTATAATAATTCACCGCAACTGATATAGTCCCTAGGATTTGACAGATTGCAGCGATGATTAATAAGAACGATATAAACGTATTATTTGTTAGCATATATAAATTATACAACCAAAATTAAATACAAAAATTCAAAATATATTACTGATTTTACTTCTTAATTCTTCAACCAAAGACCGAAACGAGATACGCTTTTATCTTACTTCTATCAAAATAATAACTATAATAGAACATTTACCATTTGATTATTTTACACATAATCACTTAGAAATATGAATAATATTTATCTTTAATCAATAATCTCGTCCAATCCATTAAATCTAATTATCTGCCAAGATAATTTAGTAGATATAATTCTTCTCATTATTTCTTTAGAGTTAGATTGAGATAGTATATTTAGACTACCTTCATATAGTATGTTTCTATCAATAATAGCTAGTTTTCTATGAAGTTGTTTTATATAGATAACTTGAATACCTAGTGATAGTAATTTAGCTATAG
>JAJZYA010000069.1 GCA_021806285.1 bacterium
CGATCTATGAACATGCTGACGCTTTAATTGAAGCAAGCATTGAACTTGTTAATAATAGTGAATTTAATGAATACTACGACCCAAACAATGGTTCACCTTTAGGTATTAATGATTTTTCTTGGACAGCAGCTCTCACTATCGATCTTATAGCTAATAGCTAAAATGAATCAAAATAGTTAAGTCTAATTTAAATTTTTAATTTTGATATCTATTAATTTAAATGATAAAAAAATCTAAATTAAGCCATTTCAAAACCTAAGTTAGATCTATTTTAGATTATTCATCTAGCTTTCTAGAGCCAGATAACGACTCGACTTTTTTGAGTTTCGATTCAATGGTCCGTGATTTCTTAGAAGCAGAATCAATTGTATTGGTAGCTTGAATTAGCTTTTCCCTAGTCTTATCTAGCAAATCACCAAATTTAGAAAACTCTCCTTTAATAGTAGTTAGGACTTCCCATACTTTCGATGTTTGTTCTGCTATAGCTAAAGTTCTAAAGCCCAGTTGATAACTACTTAATATGGCGGCAATAGTAGTTGGTCCTGCGACCGTAACTCTATAACTTTGTTGAAGACTCTCAAATAATCCTGGTTGTCTTAAAATTTCAGCATATAGACTTTCAATTGGTAAATAAAGTACAGCAAAATCCGTCGTTTTAGGAGGATAGATATATTTTTCTTTAATAGATTTAGCTTCTATCTTAATTCTATTAATTAAGCCCTTAATACTGTCCTCTACTTTTTGAACGTCAGCGTTCTCTTGAGCAGCCACTAATCTTTGGTAATCTTCAAGTGGGAATTTAGCATCAATTGGCATTAAAATATATCCATCCTTTGATGATTTATCGGGCAATTTAATAGCAAAGTCAACAACATCTTTAGAGTTATCGTTAACTTTAACCTGCTTTAAATAGTGATCCTTAATAAATATTTGCTCAAGGAGATTTTCTAATTGAACCTCGCCCCAGGTACCTCTAGTCTTAACATTAGTGAGGACCCTCTTAAAGTCGCCGACATCGGTTGCTAGGCTTTTCATCTCACCCAATCCCCTTTGCACTAATTCAAGCCTTTCACTAACCAGCCTAAAACTTTGATTTAATCTTTTTTCAAGAGTAACCTGAAGTTTTTCATCTACGGTTAAGCGCATTTTTTCAAGTTTTTCGGAATTATCTTTTTGTAGACTTTCAAGCTTACTTTCGACAGTTTTTCTAATTAACTCCAGCTTTTGGTCGTTTTTATCCCTTAAGTCCTCAACCCGTTTATCTATGGATTCCCTACTCTGATTTAAGTTTGCGCTTAACTCTTGTCTCAGTTCCTTAATAACCTGATTTAATTCTTTACGATTAAGAGAAAATTCTTCTCTTAAAGGTTTATCTAACCCAGATCGTTTATTCGAATTAAAGATTAAAAATATTATTCCAACTAGATTTAAAACTATTAGTATTTCAAAAATTTGATTCATCTATACTAATTATACTCGGATCTTAGTTTTGTATCTCAACTGTTGTGCCAATTTGAGTAAAGCCGTATAACCATTTGGCGGTAGCGAGAGGTAATTCTACACAACCGTGTGATGCGTTTTTAGAATTTGGACTAATATTACCAAAAGCTGAGGCTGGTCTCCAGGTAGCATCATGAAGGCCGTAAGCCCCATACTGGTTGTAGAGGAACTGCATCCAATAAGAGACAGGGTCATTCCAACTACCAGTACTATCTGAACCCCTTAAAACTATATTGGTTCGTTTACCTTCAATATGGAAAGTACCGGTAGGAGTTAAATCGGCAGCTAAGAAATCCATTCCCGTTACGACGGGAGAATTATATTCGAGAGTTTGATATTCACAGGCCCACAGATGTCTTAGGCTAATACTAACAATGATTACTTTACTTAGAGTATTTCCTATGCATTTATTGACTATATTCTGATTACTGGCCACTTGGTTTTGACTTGACTTATTAACTTTTGAACTAGAAGCAACAGTTTTCTTGGAATTGTTTGAGGCTAAATTAGCCTTTGTCCCAAAAACTTTCGGAGCAAATATATAAGCGCCTAACGCAATAATTACAATCAATAAAATAAAGACTAGAAACTTAGTTTTTCTAGGCTTTCTCTTTCTTAAATTATTATTTCTATTTATACTTCTATAATACGTAGGTTGCATTTAAATAATTATACCACTTAATTTAATAGCAAATGATTGATTTAGAAAGAGTTAAGAATACTTTAAGGCTTAATCATAAGAGCTTAACTAAATCTAGAATTCTTATTTTAGAAAAACTTTCATTAAACACGCCCCTAGAAATGAAATCTTTAATAAAATTAACCGCTAAAGAGATTGATCGAGCTAGCGTGTATCGTAATATTCAATTATTCGAAGATCTTAAGATTGTTTCGAAAATTCAAATTGGTTGGAAGTATAAAATTGAATTAAGTGAAGATTATACTCCGCACCACCACCATTTAATTTGTGAAGTATGTAATAAGATAATTGACACTAAAGATTTAAGTGCCATAGAAAATGAAATCAACAAACTAGCTTTAAAAAATTCGTTTTTAGCAAAAAATCATCAGCTCGATATTATTGGGATATGCAGCGATTGTCAGAAAAAAATGATCCGAGAAAAAATCTCGGATCGGTAGGAAGCCTCACACTTCCTAATATTTAGACTAGTTTTTTATGACTAAAT
>JAJZYA010000070.1 GCA_021806285.1 bacterium
ATAGGTAGATTTGAGTTTTCTACTTCCACTAAAAGAGTTATGGATAATCCTAAATCTAGTATAGATTTTGATGATATTTTAAATTCTAACAAAATACTTATTTGTAATTTATCTAAAGGCAGGTTGGGAGAAGACACTTCAGCTTTATTTGGTACGACAATACTAGCAAAACTTCAAATTGCAGTTAATAGGAGAGATAAAATAGATGAGAGTGAAAGAATCCCATTTTATCTATATGTTGATGAGTTTCAAAATTTTGCTACTACTTCGTTCGTTCAAATGTTATCTGAGGCTAGAAAATATAAGCTATATCTGACTATGGCTGAACAGTCTACTTCTCAACAAGAAGAACAAAGAATGGTTAATATAATTCTAGCAAACGTTGGAACAGTAGTAGTCTTTAGAACCGGTAGTCCATTAGATGAACAGTTAATACTACCTTTATTTAAACCATTCCTAGAAGAAGGAGAAATAACTAATCTACCAAGTTTTAACTTTTATATCAGGATAACTGCTATTGAACCACAAGAACCAATGTCTGGGAAGACATTGTTATTAGAGGATGATGGAAATAAAAAGGCAGTCGAGAGAGTTAAAACTAATTCCCGGAAAAATTATACAGTGAAATTTATAGATAAAGAGAAAAAGAGTTAAAATGTTGTCAACCAAAAAATCATGATTAATTTTTTAAATGTCTAATTAATAACTTATAAGATTATTTGTTATTTTTTATGAATTAGTATTAATGCCAAGGAAATGACTAACATTACAATTAGTACAATAAACAGTATTTTTACCCATAATTTTGTAACCATCTTACCGTTATATGTTATGTCCCACCACTGAAATAATCCAGCTATAAGTACAGCTATTGCGACTAATATACTTATCCCTGTGCTTAGTGTTGAATTATTAATATTGAAGCTCATGACTAATTGTTTTATGGTAAATGTCTTTTTAGGAAAGCGTCTACTGTTTTATTACTGAATTGTGATGATACGGTTCTAGTGTTAGTAGCTGTATTTTTACCAATTTGCGCCATCTCAGAAGCCTCAGTTTTATTAAGTGCAGGATAAATACTAAGAGCGTATGCCTCTCTTGTCATGCTTATTATACCTTCTTGTTGCGAGTAACATTCATATAAAATCTTCATATCATTTACGTTAACATAAGGAGCAAGACCACTACTTATTAATAGTTTATACGAGCCAGAGCCTAATCCTTTTGTTATTGCATAGGCATATTCCCATGTTCTTTTATCTGAAAGATTTACGTCTTCTAATGCTATCTCTAGTTTTTTGAGCCTGTTCTTATTATTTCTTACTTCTAGTGCGACTTGTTGTATAACTAATTTTATAAGTTCTTTGTTTCTATTATATTCAGAGTTTTGTTCTTTATGTAACTGCCATCGAGCAATTAAGAAAGCAATTACACCACCTAATAATGAACCAGTAACAGCAGCTATATATTGTTCTTCTTTGTTAGTGTTCGAGAGCCATAGCAAAAATGATGTTAAGCCTAGTGATATTGCTAACCAGATAGAGAATGGCAGCATTTTTTTCATACTGAATTATCACCGTATTCTTTTATAAAATCACATAACCTAACTGCTAGATCAGATAATCTAAAGTGAGGAATTATTGATACTCCGCTTTTATCGCTCATAGTTCTACTTGAAAGTAAATATTTCTCCATTAGTTTCCGCTCGTGTATCTCAACCAATTCAGCATAGTCAAGGTGTGATTCTTGGGCTATGACCATATTCCAGTCAGCAGCACCCCAATGTTTATTAAAGTCTACGGTATCTTTCAATCTATAAGCGGTTGTTAACACCAAGAGCTCACCTGACGATAAAGTACGACCTATTTTTAGTAACTCGGTAGATATTATGTCTTCTTGAGAAGACATTTCTTCAGTTGCAGCCCCAAGAAAGATTGCTTTCATAGCGTTGAAGCGAACTTCATCTGGTGAGTCTTCGTCAATAAAATTCAGCAGTATTTGTAGGTTATTTTTGGCTTGGTTGCTAATCAAATATGCATCTTTTATACGACCCTCGTCTCTGTATTCCTTAAATTCTTTTTCAAGCGTCTTCAAAAAACCACCACCTCGAATCGATTGAATGACTTTGCCTGCTGACAAAATAATTTGGTGTTTATCTGAGGATAGAATACCTGCAACAGTTGCAACGCCGTCCCTAACGGCTATATCGAGTATCGTGTCTAGCTTTGAGGGCTGATTATCATCTTCTGGCATAGTTTTATTTTACAATTAATATAATTTTGTGCATAGACAATAAACTAATTACTATACTGGTTAGTAGAATATGAATATACCTTTAGAAAATTTTTTGTCTATGAATGTTTTTGGATTCAGTGACTAAATTTACAAATTTTAATATTTTGTTTTTTGACCAATCCATAACTTGAACATATTTACCATTATGTTTGGTTGGTCGGTTGAATTTGCAGCCTTCACATTCAGATTTTTCTACAGTATCAGGCGTTTCCCCGAAGAGAGTAAGTTCACCTAATAAGACTTTGGTTTC